>NZ_CAXAQH010000007.1:0-225642 GCF_963970905.1 Pseudomonas sp. EL_65y_Pfl2_R96
CCGCGACGATTGGGAGCAGACACTGGAGACCCTCGGGGCGCTCTATCGTCAAGGATGGGTACCAGACTGGAAAGCGTTTTATGCCGGTTGCGGTGGCCTGCAGGTCGAGCTGCCAGCGTATGCCTGGAGCAAAAAATACTTTAACTATCACCGTTCGGCACAGGTAGATGCCATAAGCGCAGTTCAAAAGAACCAAGGTACCGAACCATTTATCACTCAACCTGAGATCAGCGATCTGACGTATCAGGTTGATTGGATAGCCCAGGACAAAGCAGCGGCTGATTCATCAACCCGCCCTCGCAGCGCTCAGTCACATTGGGCAGTATTCTTGGATGACAACCCGCTGAGTGAAGCCGTGCTTGGCAAAATCAAAGAACTTGACCCTGCCCCTCTTCTGCTGAGCCGTGACAATCAGCGGCACAACGATGACTCCCACACGCTGTACGTCGATACCAGTGATCTGGTGCAGACTCGTGCCATGCTGAAAGATCGAATCTCCAAGGATGGCAGAGCCATCAGTGGCGTCATTTACTTATGGAATGAGGACCGCCCCCGTCAAGACTCCGAGCATGAGGTCATCGAGCAAACCAGCAAACTGACACAAGACGCATTGTTTGCCATGCAGCTAGTACTCCATCTGCAGCCTGTGTTAACAGATGGCTTCAATATGATCACACGGGGCGCCTTCTCGATAACTTCATCCATTGACACTGAGCCCAATACCACAGAACTGACGCAAGCTCCCCTCTCGGGCCTGATGAAAACGCTGAGTCATGAAGCCCCAGGACTGCATCCAAGGCTACTCGATCTGCCTTGGCATCAGGACGAGAGCACAGCAGACGTCCGCGCAGACGCCCGTAACTTACTAGACGAAATCATCTCTGATAGTTCAGGTGAGTTCCAGATCGCATTCAGAGAAAACAAACGTTATGTGCCGCGCTTGAACCACAAGGCGCTTGCCACAGGCACAACAATACAGATCGTGCCTGACGCCGCTTACCTGGTAACGGGCGGGCTTGGCGATATTGGCCTGAGGCTCTGCGAATGGTTGATTGCACAAGGGGCCAGGCATTTGGTCTTGGTGAATAGGTCCGGCGTCACGACAGCACACCAGCACTCGACCGTTTCACACTTGAGAAGCCTCGGCGCAACGCTGACACTTCACCGTGCCGATATCAGCTCTGATGAGGAAGTTGCCTGCATTATGGAAAATACCTTGCAGGGCGGGCTCCCACTAAAAGGGATCTTCCATTGCGCGGGCACATCAGGCGCCATGACAAAAATCAGTGATCTGCACTGGGCAGATCTCAAGCGTACGATGGAGCCCAAGGTCGATGCCACTTGGTCGCTCTACAAAGCATCGAAAGCGTTGCCTTTGGATTTCTTCGTCTCTTTCTCCTCCATCTCAGCCGTATGGGGCGCCGCGGGACTCGGCGCGTATGCTTCTGCAAATATGTTCCTTGAGGCGTTTTCCATCTTCACCCGCAACAGAGTGATACCGGCTACTGCGGTGAACTGGGGACCGTGGAGCCGGACAGGAATGGCCAACGCTCCGGGCCTGAGCGCATCCCTTGAAACCTCTGGGATCAAGCCTCTCGCCCCCGATACGTGCCTGAGCATGCTGAGCTCACTCTTGGCGTCAAAGCACCGGCCGATCACCGTGACCGACACATCCTGGTCACAGTTCAGGAAAGTCATCGATGTATTCGGCATTGGTCGGATGTTTGAGCACCTTCAACCTGATCTGGCGCCAACGGCAGTCTCAGTGGACGCCTCCAGCCCCCCCCGTATCCACCCTGCGGCGACCATAGCACCAGCGGATATTGAGCAATACCTCAAAGATGAGGTCGGAGAGCTGCTTGACCTGCCCAATCGCAACACAATAAATCGGCGTACAGGCTTTTTCGATCTAGGCATGGACTCCGTCCTCGCCGCAGAATTGCTGACGAGAATCAAGCGCGCTTTCAACATTGACTTGCCATCGACGGCCATTTTTGAAAACCCAACTATTCAAGCATTAACCGACCACATCGTTTCCTGCTTGCCAACACCCGCAAAACAGCCAGCTACCACGCTCACCGAGCCATGCGCCGTCAATACCAACCAAAGGGTGCAGCACTCGAGAACGGACATCGAGCAAATGTCAGAACAGGAGGCATTGGGCTTACTACAAGCAAGCCTGCGCAATTTGCGATAAATTTTTCAATCAATGCCCTCCCGGAGTGCTGTCATAAAAGCAGCACTCCAGGAGACGCTTAAGTTATTGACTATCCATAATGCGCATATATGGAACACGTACTGTTCAGCTGGGTGCTTCACGCCAGTCAGAAAACAAGGTGATGTATGGAACTCATGTTCAGGATTGGGCGCACTTTCCTTCTGCTATGGATAAGCCGGCTATTGACCATATTTGCTTCGGTCATGACTGAATTTACATTTGCAGTTTGGATTTCTCAAGAAACAGGATCCGTGTGGCAATACTCCACACTCATTGCATTGGCAATACTACCGGGGGTCATTATCACCCCTTGGGCAGGAAAGCTGATTGATCGATACAACCGTAGAGCACTGACACTCATTGCTGACCTGATATCGCTGCTGGCAATGTGCACCCTATTTATACTGCTCAATACAAGGAATTTACAGGTAGAAACCCTTTACGCTGTGAATGCTGTACTTTCTATTTGCCAGGTATTCCAACTCGTTCCCACGCACGCCTCAATCAGCACTATGGTACCCAGAGCGGCATGGGGAAGAGCAAACGGCTTGATGCAAATGGCCTTCGGTTTTTCACGCTTGGTCGCCCCCTGGCTTGCAGGTTTTTTACTAAGCCAAAATGGGATACATACTATATTGCTACTCGTTCTGAGCGCCGCGTCTGTTGGAGTCTGCTTGATGCTGACAATTAACATACCGCCTCTGGACAACCCCCCCTCCCACAAAGAAGAAACAAATCCCAACAAAGAGTTCACACATAAAAAAAAGCTTTTCTTTATAAGCGCAAATCCTGCGCTCCGCGCACTAATGACCTACTCATTGATCGAGAGTTTCGTGCTCGGCCTTGCAATAATGCTAGTAACACCGCTAACCCTTACACGTTACCCTGTAGACACCCTTGGCAGCGTGCTCTTTTTTTGTGCACTAGGGATGATTTCAGCGGCGACAATAATGATTGCCCTACCTCTTCCAAAGAAATTGCTACCCATGATAATACTGTCTGACCTCTTGATTACTACCGCCCTCGTAGTAGCAGGTCTATTTACGGAGATAACTACATTATATGCATGCGGCTTCTCGTTCATGTTCTTCTCGATAATAAGCGCCAATTGCAACCTGACCATATGGCAACGCAAAACTGAAGCTCAAATCCAGGGCTCAGTCTTCGCCACTCGCCAGGCACTCTTGGTGAGTTCAGCTGCTGTGGCTACATTTATAGGAGGATATGTAGCAGACACATTATTTGAACCGGCAATGCAGCCCGGCGGTTACCTGGCAAACTCCATAGGCACCTTGACAGGCGTCGGCAAAGGTCATGGATTGGGACTCATGCTCATTGTCGCCGGTCTGCTGTTTGCCATTTTCATCCTGGCATCTTATAGCAGAGCTGATTTCAGACGAATTGAAAACAACATTCCGGACACCCATTAGGCAGTTCTATCAGTAGATAGCATTTTTATTTTATGGCGATCCATCATCTGCACAAGAGCATTTAGTCGATCTTAAACAGCAAAACATCCAAGACATTAATAGACGTGGACATTCCGAAAATCATGACAACGACACGTTCAACAAGCGACAATTGGATCAAATACTCCAATAATGCCGAGGGAGATGTCGTACTCTTCTGTTTCCCATACTCAGGCGCCGGGGCACTAGCTTACAAAAGCTGGCGAGATAGCCTGCCTGACAATATAGGACTTGCCGCCATTCAACTACCTGGTAGAGAGACCCGCTTTTCAGAGCCTGCATACGAAGACCTTCAGGGGCTCATAAGTGACTTGGGGCATGCTATCACATCGCATTTGACTAAACCCTTTGCCTTTTTTGGCCACAGCTTTGGCTCCTTGATTGCCTTTGAGCTGGCGCTCTGGCTTAAGCGTAACAATCAGCCAACGCCGAACCAACTATTCCTCTCATCCTTTCGGGCTCCGCAACTGCCCGCCAATAAACCACACTCTCACGACCTTCCACGCCATGAGCTTATCGAAAAGCTCAAGTCTTATAATGGAACTGATGACTCAATATTAAAAAACAAAGAAATCATTGATCTTTTCCTTCCTGCCTTAAGAGCCGACCTGAAAATTTGCGAGCGCTATCAGTCGCCCTTGTCGCCCGCTGTCGAAGTCCCCATTACAATCTACTTTGGAGAAAAGGACGAGCTAGTCCGGTCAGAATCACTCAGCGACTGGAGGCTTTGCACCACGCACTCGATCGAGTTCAAAAATTTCGAGGGGGATCACTTCTACCTGAACACTGAGGAGCGCGCAAAACTGATCGATCACCTTACATCAAAGATCATAGGAAAATCTGACACAACCATGGACAAGATGTCTAGCAAGATTTAAACAAAACCAGTCAGTACCAGAACACCAATAAAATGTTAGCCTGGTAGCTGACTGGCAGTTGACTCTTGAACAATCAACAGGCGATCGGCAACCTAAAACATAAAACTTGAAACACATGCATTTCAAAGTACCGATTTAGACTGATCTCGTCCAGACCAACTTATCTCACCCGAGTTTTTGCAAACACATCCAACAACAATAAAATGGCTCCCCCTGTAATCGCAATATCTGCAAGATTGAAAACTCCAGTATGGACTGGCCCCAGATTCAGAATCAGATAATCGACCACATGCCCTTCTCGGAAAACCCTGTCAATTAGATTTGACGCCCCCCCTAGCGCAATAGCGTATATGGGGATTGCACTTTTTATCGAGGAAGTCCAACGTAAAAGCGCCCAACATATTGCCCAAGTCACAAAGACAAGAACACCGATAATAAAAACTGCCTGTTTTATCTGAGTGGGTAGTCTAGCCCCCAAACTCAGAAACGCGCCAGGATTCAAACTGAGTTCAAATGCCAACCCTAGCGATTCACCTCCAACTTTAAAATAACTGGCGTGTAGAGCAATAAGTGCCAGCACCTTCACCCATTGATCCAGTGCAATGAAAGCAAGACCTGCCACAACAGCAAATGCTCGCCCCCTTAAAATCCCTTGCTTCATGCCCTTAACTCCCTGCCTCAAAAATGGCTTGGCCCAAGAACGGAGACCGAGCCTCATCCCTATTTACAAAAAAATCGCACCAAAGTGCCTGATTACTCCACAAAATACCTTATCACAATCTCTCCATTTCTGGCCATCAAGACAAGCAACAATGACTCTCCGAGCAAGTTAGCACGCCCCCCCTAGAAGCTGCGCTGAAATAATCCTTTCCTGCCCCCTTTAGCAAGTAGTCAGATGAGCCTCTCCGATTTCGAACACACCGGTAAGCACAAGCAAACCCGCCATACTGTTAAATTTCAAGAGGGGGCATACCAAAAAAACCATCCCGCTCGCTCGCAACGTCCCTCACTTCCTACTAGATGATGCTGAGATCGGGAGCGTGAAATAGATGATACTTTTCGGCATTAGAACATGAAGGAAATTATTGTTGTCACGGGTTCACTGACACTTATGATTCCAGGCGAAATACTACCAACCTATCATGGGGCTTATGCTTAAAAACTACCTGACTGGCGATTCAGACCACTGTAAATATTTATCAATCCCACAGCATCTATATGCTTTTCCGGAGCAAGTCAGACTTTTTCTTATGGACCAGGATATTAAGGCAATGGAAAATATTCTGGTGCTCACTGAGCCCCCCAACAGTTATTGACGGGCAGTGTCTTTGATGGGGCGATCGCCGAAGTTAGGCAAGGCGACTTTTTGAATACTCGAAAAACTTGCGAGAGGGTACTTTGGCGCCCTTCATTCAAGCTGTAAAGGGACATTCGCTTCTATTGACCGGCCCGGTAGAGTGGAACAGCCACCGCTTTCCAACGGCAGCACTCAGCATGAGTGACAGGCTGTCAAAGTCACCAAGCGCGTATTTTTATCAGTGATGCGGGCACGCCGAATAGTCATTTCCGAGAGTTGCATGGTGAGGCCGCGAAACGCTCGTTGCCACGACGCTCAAAATCATCGACCGTTTTTCGCCCAGGAAAAGCGAAAGTGCCAGCACTTGACACCTTTCGTATTCACGAAAAGAGCGAGGCCTTTGTAGTCAGTGAGGGTGAAGTCCTTGGCACGAGGTTTGGCGTGTCGTACCGCGGTATCGGTGAGGACCATCGCACAATCTCCGTCTCATTTGGATGGAGGAGATTTGTACGGCTTCCAGAGAGGCAAGTCCCACGAAAAATTGATCTATCAAGCGCCTGATTAATGTACTAAAAAATGTACTAAAAAGTCGTGGCTGGTAGGGGGTTCAAGTGGAACTTACCGGAAACAAAAAAAGAGACCGAAGTCTCTTTTTTCAATTTCTACAGACTTCAATGGAAGCCAATAGAACAATAATTGGAGCGGGAAACGAGACTCGAACTCGCGACCCCGACCTTGGCAAGGTCGTGCTCTACCAACTGAGCTATTCCCGCGTCTTGGTGATGCGCATTCTATAGAATCCACATCCCCCGTCAACCCCTTGATTCAAAAAAGTTTATTTCTTTTCCACATCCGTCTTCAGATGTGGCCAGGCAGCCCGCAAGTATTGGACCATGGACCACAACGTCAGGCCAGCAGACACCATCAGCAAGGCGTACCCCATCAGGACCCAGAAGCTGAAGTCCGACGGATTAGCCAACAGGATAACCAGCGCCAGCATTTGCGCGGCGGTTTTCCATTTGCCCAGGTTCGATACCGCTACATGGGCGCGGGCGCCGAGTTCGGCCATCCACTCGCGCAGTGCCGAGACGACAATTTCGCGACCGATGATGACGGCGGCCGGCAGCGTGAGCCACAGGTTGCCATGCTCTTGCACCAGCAGAACCAGTGCAACGGCAACCATCAGCTTGTCCGCAACAGGGTCGAGGAAGGCCCCGAACGGTGTGCTTTGTTCCAGACGTCGGGCCAGATACCCATCCAGCCAGTCGGTCGCGGCGGCAAAGGCAAAGACCGAAGCCGACGCCAGATAGCTCCAGTGGTAAGGCAAGTAAAACAGCAAAATGAAGATCGGAATGAGCAGGACGCGTAGAACGGTAATCAGATTAGGGATATTCATCGGCACAACTGGCTACGAGGTGAGTTGGGCATTCTACTCGCTGTGCAGATTTGCATAAATCAACTCTGCGAGCTTTTTACTGATCCCGGGTGCTTTGGCGATCTCTTCGATGCTGGCACGAGACAGCTCCTGCAATCCACCAAAATGTTTCAACAAATCGCGTCGACGTGTCGGCCCGACGCCGGCAACGCCCTCAAGCGTCGAGGTGCGACGAGTTTTTCCGCGCCGTGCACGGTGCCCGGTGATGGCAAAACGGTGAGCTTCGTCGCGAATCTGCTGAATCAAATGCAGCGCGGGGGAATCACCGCGCAAGGTGAATTCGTGGGCAGCGTCGTTGAGGTACAGGGTTTCGAAACCGGCCTTGCGCGTAGCGCCTTTGGCAACGCCGAGCAGAATCAGGTCGGGCACGGCCAACTCGTTGAGCACGTCACGGGCCATGGACAGCTGACCTTTACCACCGTCGACCAGCAGGATATCCGGCAACTTGCCCTCGCCGTCCTTCAATTTGCTGAAGCGTCGGGTCAGGGCCTGGTGCATCGCCGCATAGTCATCGCCTGGCGTAACGCCCTCGATGTTGTAGCGGCGGTAGTCGGACTTGATCGGGCCTTCCGGACCGAACACCACGCAGGATGCGACCGTGGCTTCGCCACTGGAATGACTGATGTCGTAGCACTCCAGACGTTGCGGCGGCTCGTCCAGGCTCAGCACTTCGGCCAGGGCATCGAAACGTGCCGCGACGTGTTGCCGGTTAGCCAGACGTGCGCCCAGCGCTTGCTCGGCATTGGTGACCGCCAATTGCTGCCATCGCGCTCGCGTGCCACGCACGCGATGGCTGATGGTCAGTTCGCGACCGCGCAGCTCTTCGATGGCTGCGATCAGGGTCGGAAAGTCTTCGTGAACCACGTTGACGATCAGTTCGCTCGGCAAGTCGCGTTCGGGACTGCTGATGAAGTACTGGCCAAGAAACGCTGCCATGACTTCGGAAACGTCTTCTTCAATACCCACCTGCGGGAAGAAGTTCTTGCTCCCCAACACCCGGCCGCCGCGCACGCTGATCAAGTGCACGCAGGCGCCACCCGGGTTGACGAATGCCGCGATCACATCGACATCGCCCGTCCCGCCTTCCATGCTCTGCTGGTCCTGGACCCGGCGCAGCAACGAGATCTGGTCACGCAACTCGGCGGCGCGCTCGAACTCGAGGTTGACCGCCGCCTCCTCCATGGCTGCGGACAACTCGTCCGCCAGTGCATTGCTGCGACCTTCAAGAAACATCACCGAGTGGCGTACATCTTCGGCGTACACCTCAGGCTCCACCAGGCCGACACATGGCGCCTTGCAGCGTTTGATCTGGTATTGCAGGCAAGGCCGCGTGCGGTTCTTGTAATAGCTGTCTTCACACTGCCGAACAAAAAAAGCCTTCTGCAGCAGGCTCAGACTCTCGCGGATCGCACCTGCGCTGGGGTAAGGACCGAAATACTTGCCCTTGGCCTTTTTAGCCCCCCGATGGATGCTCAAGCGTGGGAACTGGCCATCCGAAAGAAAGACATAAGGGTAGGATTTGTCGTCACGCAACAGGATGTTGTACGGCGGGCGCCACTCCTTGATCAGCGTCTGCTCGAGCAACAAGGCTTCGGTTTCGTTGGCCGTGATGGTGGTTTCGACCTGGGCGATACGGCCTACCAGCGCAGCGGTCTTGGGGGCAAGACCGGTTTTGCGGAAGTAGCTCGCCAAACGCTTCTTGAGATTTTTGGCTTTGCCGACATAAAGCAGGCGGGCATCGCTGTCGAACATGCGATAGACACCCGGCCGTCCACTGACCGTCGACAGAAAAGCGCTTGGATCGAAGGTTTCAGTCATTTTCAGAGGCTGGCATCAACCATGCCGTGACGAACCGCCAACAGCGTCAACTCGACATCGCTGCTGATCGAAAGCTTTTCGAAAATACGGTAACGGTAGGTATTCACTGTTTTTGGCGACAGACACAACTTGTCGGAGATGATCTGCACCTTCTGACAGCCGACAATCATCAACGCAATCTGGATTTCCCGCTCCGACAAGGCGTCGAAAGGCGAATCGTTGGTTGGCTGGAACGACTTGATCGCCAGTTGCTGGGCAATCTGCGGGCTGATGTAGCGTTGCCCGGCAAACACCAGGCGAATGGCCTGGACCATTTCCGGCAATCCGGCGCCCTTGGTCAGATAACCTGCGGCACCTGCCTGGAGCAGCCGGGTAGGAAACGGATCTTCTTCGCACACGGTGACCGCGACGACTTTGATGTCCGGATGACTGCGCAATAATTTGCGCGTGGCTTCAAGACCGCCGATCCCGGGCATCTTGACGTCCATCAGCACCACATCGGGTTTCAACTCACGCGCTTTTAGCAGGGATTCCTCCCCTGACTCAGCCTGGCCGACTACTTGCAGGCCATCGATGTCAGCCAGCATTCGTGTAATGCCTGTACGAACGAGATCATGGTCATCGACTACTAGCACCCTAATCAAGCAGACACCTCGCGATTTGGTCTTATTGGGTTGCCGGACACCTTAGCAAAAAGCGACTGGCAGACCTAGCGGAAAGCAGCATATAAAAAGTGTCAATTCTTCTTGCGAGGCTTGCCACCTATGTGTTTCAGCGATGCAGTTCATTGATATCACGCTGCATTCTCAGGAAACACTCGTCTTTGCCGACCACCTTCAGGCCTTTTCTCTCGTAAAGCATTTTTGCCGGATTATTTTCAAAGACGGTCAGACGCAATGCCGGGCGTCGTTCCTTGCATGCCATGATGTATACATGATCGATCACCCAGGAACCGGCGCCCTGCCCCTGGTACGCTTCAAGTAAATGCAATTCGCGGATGTACAAGGCTCTGGCGTCGCGACTCAGGCTGACATAACCGATCAGCGTGTCATCACGCACAATCAGCCAGTTTTCGCGTCCCTCCCAGGCGACATCGAAAGCTTCGTCCAGCCACAACAGTTCATGTTGAATGTAGTAGCGAAGCATATTTCGACAAGTCAGGTTACGAGCGAAGTCCAGGTCCCGAGACGTTGCCGGACGCAATTCGAACCCCATTCAAGCCTCCGCGACAGCCACGACTTGCCCCTTCCAGCCATCAACATTGCGGCGAGCAACGACCATCAGGTTCCCCGTACCCGGCGCTGCCGCAATCAGCGCCCCGTCCGCAGCCCAGATTGCACTGCGCCCTGCCGACTCCCAGCCACCCGTTGCGCCGCCATGGTTGGCTATCAGTACCATCATCGAGTGGGTGCGGGCATAGCCTTGCAATAGTGCGGTATCAGGAGCGTAGCCGTTTTCTGTGATCAACACGCCCGCGGCATAAAGATCAGCGCCCTGCCGTGCCGCCGCTGCCGCGTGACTGGCGTGAGAAAAGTCGGCGCATACCGCCAGCGCGACGGTATCGGTGCCGATCGTCAATGTCGAACCGCCCGTTCCCGGGGCAAACGCCGCTTCCTCGCCCGGGTGCAAATGCTGCTTGCTGTAAATTCCGAGCGAACCATCGGCACCCAATACCAGAGCACCGATCAATACCGGCGAATCTTCCGACAGACGAATCGGCATTCCGACGACACTGGTCACACCGACTTCCCGTGCGAAATCGCGCAGCGGTTGCAGCACCCTGGCGTCTGGCGCGATGGCAAGCTCCTGCGCCAAACCACGCTCATAGCCGGTCAGCGACAGTTCCGGAAACACCAGCAATTGCACGCCCTGCTCCGCGGCAACCTGCATGAAGCGCTGATGCCAGACCATATTGGCGGCAAGATCACCGGCGATGGAGATCGACTGAGCGGCGGCAATGGTCAGTGTCGTCATGGTTTCGTCCTTGTGACGTTGTTGTGGTTGGGCGCAGCGCAAAGTGTGTCACAACGCCCGACGCACTCAAGCGATAGAAAAGCCCATGATCATCGATAGCATTTTCTGATTGAATCCGCGTACCGGCCTCTAGTAAGCTCGGTTCACTCATCGGAGACAGACCATGTTCAACGCCCTCTCACAGCTTCGTACCGCCAGCGCCCCGCGCTCGGTTGCGGCTGCCCGGGCGAATGACGTTTGTGCTTCGGTCAGCTCTTATTTTGGGTATTGGTTTAGCCACTGGCGCGCCTGATACCCACACGGCGCCCACTTTAAACGGGTCGCCACCAGAGAATTCTCAACCCCCGGTCGGCCTCCCGACCGGGGGTTTTGTTTTTTCAGCCCTGAACATTTTTAGCGTCACACCAGACATCCAGGAGTTTTGAACATGAATTACGCCACTTATTACCGTTACGACAGTTTTACCGCCTGGCGATTTACCAGCCTCCGCTCGGGACAGCCTGCCGCCTCCGATCGGTCACCCACAGGTGGCAAGCACACACACGCAGCCAATCCGGCCAATTGTCGAACACCCCAGTAGGGCCGAGCGTGCGGGACGAACCCGCCGCCAGCCCAGGAAGCCCGAATATGAACTCGTCCGTCTCTGCTCTGCCGCTGTCCACCTTGAGCCCTGCCAATGAAGCGCTGACCTTGCGTCTGCCCAGCTCATTGCAACTCAAACAGCAACTGCCACTCAGCAACGCCCTGACCCAACAAGTCGCCGCCCACCGTCAGGCAGTCCGCGCGATCCTCAACGGTGAGGATTCCCGTCTGCTGGTGATCGTTGGTCCCTGCTCGATTCACGATCCCCGCTCAGCCCTCGAATACGCCGCTAACCTGGCCCACCTGTCTGCACAAGTCAGCGATGAGATGCTGCTGGTGATGCGCGCCTACGTCGAAAAACCCCGCACCACGGTCGGCTGGAAAGGCCTGGCCTACGACCCGCATCTGGATGGCAGCGATGACATGGCGGGCGGTTTGACGCTGTCCCGCGAATTGATGCGCGAAATGCTCCAATTGGGTTTACCCGTTGCCACCGAGCTGCTGCAACCGATGGCCGCCGGCTACTTTGACGATCTGCTGAGCTGGGTCGCGATTGGCGCCCGTACCACCGAATCACAAATCCACCGGGAAATGGCCAGCGGCCTGTGCATGCCGGTAGGGTTCAAGAACGGCACCGATGGCGGTGTGGCTATCGCCAGCGATGCCATGCGCTCGGCCGCCCATCCGCATCGCCATTTCGGTGTCGATAGCCAGGGGCATCCTGCAATTATTCAGACGCCGGGCAACCCCGACACCCACCTGGTATTGCGTGGCGGCCATCACGGCCCGAACTACGACCGCGACAGCGTCGCCAAGGTGCACAGCGATTTGACCAGACTCAAGATCCCGGCGCGGATCATGGTCGACTGCAGCCACGCCAACAGCGGTAAAGATCCGCTGCGTCAGCCAGCCGTGTTCAACGACGTACTCGAACAACGCCTGCAAGGCGATCGCTCGCTGGTCGGCATGATGATTGAGAGCCATCTGTTCGAAGGCTGCCAGCCGTTGAACCTGTCGTTGCGTTACGGGGTGTCGGTAACGGACGGCTGCCTTGGCTGGAGCGGGACGGAACAGTTGTTGCTGCAGGCAGCCGAACAACTCCGTGTGCAGCGCCGCACTCAACAGCCGAAATGACCAATGACAGCCTTCCAGTTCTCAATAGAAAACTGGAAGGCTGTTGACGTTAAATCAGTTTACGACTGCACTCGCACTAACGTGACTTCGGACTGCTGGCTCACATCGTCGAGACGTTCGACTGAATAGGCTATTCGGACCGTCAAGTCCCGATGCTCGCGCCAGAACCTGTAGGGAACGACAAACACCAACGGTTGGCCGGCCATTTCCCTGAAAACCTCACGTTCATCGCGGTGACTGAAATGCTCGCCGTCACACTTCAGGTAGACCAGTTCGCCCTCTTCGGCCTGGACATTGTCGATCACGACGGTGACACCATCGATCGCATCTTGCAGCTCCAGCCAACCCTCATCGGCTTCCAGCACGGAGGGTGGCAAAAGCGGTCCTCGTTCCAGAGGGCCGATCAACAGCTTCGCAGGTTCAGAGAAACGTGATGTTTGCCCCTTCTGCTCGACGCAATAGCTGACCGTAACAACTGCCCCGAGATTGGGTGCAATACAGTCGGGAGGTATCCAGAACGACAGTTCGCCTTCTATTGCAAAGGATTCGACTGTCAATGCGTCATTGAAGCTCGCTTGTGGCGTACCCCCTGCCCAAGACAGCAAGACCCGATCTCCAGCCGCCATCCGGGCATACCGTCTGATCGTTATGCTCGCGCCCTCGGCGACCCTGCCCGGGTCGAGCGTGCCGCCCACTGCATCGTCCACAATCGCAGGCAGCAAATCTGGCCGTGCATCACCGACATACAGGTGTAAACGCTCGGACTCCACTGGCTCACAAAGGAGCGCACTGTAGAGCCTGTAGTAAACCTCGAGCGATCCTCCATCCAGTGCGGCAATGTGTTCACCCGATACGCGAAAGACCACCGCCCTGCCCACCTGAGTTTCGCTGACGAAACGCGACACGTCGTGCCAATACGCAACCCCCTCTGCATCAATACCTGACCAGAACATTTCCAGTTTGTCTCCGCAGGCCATATACGGGTAAGGCGCAACGGTGACGATGGCTTTACTTTCCGACGGATCGAGCACCGAGTTATCCGCCTGCTCCAGCTGTGGTGCCGCCATGCATTGCTCTACAACATTGAGGCTATCCGCTTCATAAAAAGTCATTCACACGCTCCAGTCCCTGGAATAAATGCCGCCTTGAAGGTCGGCATCGAACAAAGCCCATTGAAACCCACGGCGTTAATCCGCGATGCCGGACAATCGCGTCGGTTTGTACGGAAAAAAGACGTTTCATAAGTAGGTCATTACGAAGAAGCGTCCAGTCATCGCTAAAAAGATGTCCAGATATTCCGACCAAGACCTCATGTTCATCCGAACTTTCGCACCATTTCTATTCCGTTTTCATCAGGTTACAGCGGCTTTTTCATACATCACCGGGCGGCTGGTGTGCTTTAGAGTGCGCCCTTAAGCACACACCTGACCTACTGCGAAAAAGGAATGCACATGCTACGGAATGCAAACACTCACTATCCGATCCTGCTGGTCCACGGGCTCTTCGGCTTCGATCGCATTGGTAATCTGGAACTGTTCCATGACGTCAAACTGGCCCTGAGAAACGCTGGTGCAAGGGTTTTCATCCCGCACCTGTCGGCTACCCACAGCAATGAAACCCGCGGCGAACAACTGTTGGCGCAGATCGAGCGGGTACTGCAAGGAACCGGTGCAGAAAAAGTCAATCTGATCGGTCACAGCCAGGGCGCACTGGCTGCACGTTATGCGGGGGCGCTGGCGCCAGAGGCGGTCGCTTCAGTGACATCGGTCAGCGGGCCGAATCATGGCTCGGAACTGGCCGACTTCCTGCGCAAGGCACTGACCCCCGGACGCCTGCCAGAACATGTCGCCGGAGCGGTGGCTACTTTGTTCGCCGACTTCCTGTCGTTGCTCAGTGGCAACCGGCACCTGCCGCAGAACGCCATCGCCGCGCTCAATACAATGACTACCGAAGGCGTCGGCGCATTCAACGACAAATACCCTCAAGGGTTGCCGAAAACCTGGGGGGGCAAGGGTCGCGAACTGGTTAACGGCGTGCGCTACTATTCCTGGAGCGGCACCCTGCCGGGAAACATCCTCGACGAGGGGCTCAATGCACTCCATCCGCTGCACGGGTTCCTCCGGGCCTTTTCCCACTATTTCACCACCGAAGCCGAGCAGAATGACGGCATGGTCGGCCGGTTCAGCTCCCATCTGGGTAAAGTGATCCGTTCGGACTATCCACTCGACCATCTGGAGAGCCTCTGCCAGACAACCGGTCAGGTGCGCAAAGGTATCGACCCGATCGCCCTGTATGTGCAGCATGCCGAACGCTTGAGGAATGCCGGCCTTTAAGCCATGCCATAAAAGCCGGACGAAACTTTGAGAGAGAAATAGCCCACTGAATCCGGTAGGCTCCGCACTTTACTGAACATTGAATGGAGTATTTTCCCATGGCCAAAGCCACTGCCCGTCACATCCTGGTTGCCACCGAAGCCAAGTGCAACGAACTCAAGGCCCAAATCGAAGCCGGCGCCGATTTCGCCGAAATCGCCAAAGCCAACTCCACCTGCCCGTCCAGCCGCCAGGGCGGTGACCTGGGTTCGTTCGGCCCAGGCCAGATGGTCAAGGAATTCGACACCGTGGTCTTCAGCGCACCGATCAACGTGGTGCAAGGCCCGGTCAAGACCCAGTTCGGTTACCACCTGCTGGAAGTGACCAGCCGTCAGGACTGATCGACCCTTGAGTTTTCTACACAACGGCCCGCCTTTTGGTGGGCCGTTGTGTTTTCGTTACGTGATACGGCTGGCGAGGGACGCGCCGCTAGCGTACAAATTGTGCTTATCGATCATCCGGCTATAAGGCTGACAATGCGACTGGCTTTCCCCACTTGGTTGTTCACTGCCGCGGCCCTGTTGTTGGGCGCCGCCGGTGTGAATGCTGCACCGCAACAGGCGTTGACCGTATACGGTGAACCGGCGAAGTATCCCGCCGGCTTCAGCCATTTCGCCTACACCAACCCGCAAGCGCCGAAGGGTGGCACGATGCGTCGCTCAGCGCTGGAAATCGGTCATTTCGACCATGTCCTGCCGTACATCGACAAAGGCATTGGTGTCACGCAGATCGACGGCTGGATCTACTCGCCCCTGGCCCTGCGTTCGCTGGACGAACCCTACACCGTGTACGGCCTGGTGGCGCAACAGATGGAGCGTTCCGACGACGGTTTGTCTCTGCGTTTCTACCTGAACCCGAACGCCCGTTTCGCCGACGGCAAGCCCATCACGGCCGAAGACGTGCGCTACACCTTCAACTTGCTGATGACCCAGGGCAGCCTGCGTTATCGTACGCAATTCGCCGACGTCAAAGGCGTCGAAGTGGAGTCGCCGCGAACCATTCGCTTCGACTTCAAAAGCAATGAAAACCGCACCCTGCCCCTCGATATCGCCACCTTGCCGGTATTTCCCGAACACTGGTGGAAGACCCGCGACTTCGCCAATGGTGGCGGTTACGAACCGCCACTGGGCAGCGGGCCATACAGGGTGAGCAAGGTCGACTCCGGGCGCAGCATCACCTTCGAGCGTAACGCCGACTGGTGGGCCAGGGATTTACCGGTCAGCCGTGGCCTCTACAACTTCGATCATTTCAGCATCGAGTACTTCGGCGACACCGACGTCGCCCGTCAGGTACTACGTGGTGGTGCCTATGACTACAACCGCGAATTCTCCGCCACCGCCTACTCCATTGGTTACGAGAGCCCGGCCCTGAGCGACGGTCGCCTGCAAAAGGCCCACCTGGCCAAAGAGGCACCGCAATCGTCTCAGGGCTTTGTGTTCAACCTGCAAAACCCGATGTTTCAGGACCGCCGCGTGCGCCAGGCCCTGGCCATGCTCTGGGATTTCGAGTGGAGCAACCGGCAGATGATGCGCGACCTGTACATCCGCCAGCAGAGCTTCTTTTCCAACACCGACCTCGCCGCCCGACAACTGCCCGACGCGGGTGAACGGGCGATTCTCGAACCGCTGCGCGGGCAGATCCCCGACGAAGTCTTCACGCAGGTCTTCGAAGCACCGAAAACCGATGGCAGCGGCGTGATTCGCGATAAACAGTTGCAAGCCCTGGACCTGCTCGAACAGGCGGGCTGGAAACCCGATGGCGATCAACTGGTCAATGCCGAAGGTCAACCGCTGAGCTTCACCTTCCTGATCAGCCAGAACGGCATGGACCGATTGTTGCTGCCTTACAAACGCACCCTGAAACAAATCGGTATCGACCTGAACATTCGCCGCATCGACGCCTCCCAGTACGTCAACCGCCTGATGTCCCGGGACTACGACATGATCGTCACCGGCTACCCGGTCACCAACTCGCCGGGTAACGAGCTGTACAACTACTTTGGCTCGGCGGCGGCCAACGATCCGGGTTCCAACAACTACATGGCGCTGAAGAATCCGGCGGTCGATACGTTGATCAACGGCCTGGTTCGGGCCAACACCCAGGCCGACATGCTGCGCTACGCACATGCCCTGGACCGTGTTCTGCAATGGAACTTCTATTGGATTCCCAACTATTACCCGCCAGGCAGTTCGACCCTGTGGTGGAACCGCTTCGGCATTCCCGCTGTGCAAGCGAGCAATGACGAAGCCATCGAGAGTTGGTGGGAAGTCAGTTCCACACCCCTGACCAACGAACAGATGACCGCCGAACTCATCAAGCGCGGCAAACCCGGAGGGCCGCACTGATGTGGGCTTACATACTGCGGCGTTTGCTGCTGATCATTCCGACGCTGGTGATCATTCTTCTGGTCAATTTCGTCATTGTCCAGGCGGCGCCCGGTGGCCCGGTGGAACAGGCTATCGCGAAGCTGCAAGGCATCGGCGGCGCGGGGGTCGGCGGCGGTTCCAGCGAGACAATGCACGGCAGCTCACGGGCCAGCCGCGGGCTTGATCCGCAGCTGATCAAGGAGATCGAAAAGCAATACGGCTTCGACAAGCCGGCGCCGGAACGCCTGTGGCTGATGCTCAAGAGCTACGCCCATCTCGATTTCGGCAAGAGCTTTTTCCGCGGCGCCACGGTCACCGACCTGATCCTGGAAAAAATGCCGGTGACCATTTCCCTCGGGCTCTGGGCGACGTTGATCACTTATTTGGTGTCGATTCCGCTGGGCATCCGCAAGGCCGTGCACCACGGCAGTCATTTCGACATCTGGAGCAGCACCGCGATCATCATCGGTTACGCCATGCCGGCGTTCCTGTTCGCGATGTTCCTGATCGTGGTCTTCGCCGGCGGCACCTCGTTGAACTGGTTCCCGGTGCGCGGCCTGGTCTCGGACAACTTCGAGTCGCTGTCGACGGTGGGCAAAATCGCCGATTACTTCTGGCACCTGGTGTTGCCGGTGACGGCGCTGGTGATCGGCGGTTTCGCCACCCTGACCATCCTCACCAAAAACTCCTTCCTCAATGAAATCACTCGCCAGTACGTGGTCACTGCCCGCGCCAAGGGTTTGAGTGAACGCCGAGTGCTTTACGGCCATGTGTTTCGCAACGCGATGCTGCTGGTGGTGTCGGGAATTCCGCAGGCCTTCATCAGCGTGTTTTTCGCCGGCTCACTGCTGATCGAAGTGATTTTTTCCCTCGATGGCCTGGGCCGCATGAGTTACGAAGCCGCTGTATCACGGGACTATCCGGTGGTATTCGGCTCGCTGTTCATCTTCACCTTGTTCGGCCTGCTGATAAAAATCATCGGTGACCTCTGCTACACCCTGGTCGATCCGCGTATCGACTTCGCCGCGAGGAATGCCTGATGTTCAAGCTCTCGCCACTGGGCCGTCGCCGCTTCGAACGCTTCAAGAAAAACCGCCGGGGCTGGTGGTCGCTGTGGTTGTTTGTCGGCCTGTTCCTGCTGACCCTGGGCGGCGAGCTGATCGCCAACGACAAACCGCTGATGGTCAGCTACCAGGGCTCGTTGTACTTCCCGGCGCTCAAACGCCACACCGAGCAGGAGTTTGGCGGGCAACTGCCCTTTCAGGCCGACTACCGCAGCGATTACGTGCAGAAGCTGATCCACAAGGACGGCGGCTGGATGCTGTTTGCGCCGATCCCGTTCAGCGACGACACGCCCAACTACGACCTCAATCAACCGGCGCCGAGCCCGCCGTCGAAGGTCAACTGGCTGGGTACCGACGATCAGGCCCGGGACGTGCTGGCCCGGGTGATTTTCGGGGCGCGGGTGTCGATCCTGTTCGCGCTGGCTCTGACCTTTATCAGCGCGTTGATCGGCATCGCCGCCGGTGCCCTGCAAGGCTATTACGGCGGCTGGGTCGACCTGCTCGGTCAGCGCTTGCTGGAGGTCTGGTCCGGGTTGCCGGTGCTGTACCTGCTAATCATTCTGTCGGGCTTCGTCGAGCCGAATTTCTGGTGGCTGCTGGGGATCATGGCGCTGTTTTCCTGGCTGGCCCTGGTGGACGTGGTGCGTGCCGAGTTCCTGCGCGGGCGAAACCTCGAATACGTCAAGGCCGCCCGCGCGCTGGGCCTGACCGACCGCAAGGTGATCGTGCGGCACATTCTGCCCAATGCGATGAACGCCACCCTGAGTTATCTGCCGTTCATCCTGACCGGGGCGATTTCCACCCTCACCGCATTGGACTTCCTCGGCTTCGGCATGCCAGCCGGCAGCGCGTCCCTGGGCGAATTGATCGGTCAAGGCAAGCAGAACCTGCAAGCACCATGGCTGGGGCTGACGGCGTTTTTCACCCTGGCGTTGATTCTTTCTCTATTAGTGTTCATTGGCGAGGCGTTGCGTGATGCCTTTGACCCTCGTTCCTGAAGCGGACTGTTGATATGAGTGACAACCTGATCGAAATCCGCGACCTCAACGTAGCCTTCAGTGGCCAGACCGTGGTGCGCAACCTGTGCCTGGACATCCGCCCCGGCGAATGCCTGGCGTTGGTCGGTGAGTCGGGCTCCGGTAAATCAGTGACCGCCCACTCGATCCTGCAACTGCTGCCCGAAAATGGCACGCAAACCACCGGCAGCATTCGCTATCGCGGCCAGGAATTGATTGGCGCCGACACCAAGGCCTTGCGCGAGCTGCGCGGCAACCGGATCGCAATGATCTTCCAGGAGCCGATGACCTCCCTCAACCCGCTGCACAGTATCGAAAAGCAGATCGGCGAAACCCTGCTGTTGCACAGAGGGCTGGGGGGCAAAGCGGCGCAAGCGCGGATTCTCGAGTTGCTGCAACTGGTGGGCATCCAGAAGCCCGAAGAGCGGCTCAAGGCCTATCCCCATCAACTGTCCGGCGGCCAACGGCAACGGGTAATGATCGCCATGGCCCTGGCCTGCGAGCCGGAGCTGCTGATCGCCGACGAGCCGACCACCGCGCTGGATGTGACGGTGCAGCGCAAGATCCTGCTGCTGCTCAAATCCCTGCAACAGCGGCTCGGCATGTCACTGCTGCTGATCAGCCACGACCTCAATCTGGTGCGCAGCATCGCCCAGCGGGTGTGCGTGATGCACGCCGGGGAAATCGTCGAGCAGGCGCCCTGCGAGACACTGTTCACCGAGCCGAAACATCCTTACAGCTGTGTGCTGTTGAATGCCGAGCCAGAAGGTGAAGCCCTGCCCCGGGACGAGCGTGAGAAAGTGCTGGAAGTGGATAATCTGCGGGTGCAGTTCGCCATCGGTGGCGGACTGTTTCAGCGTAAAACTTACCTGCGCGCAGTAGATGGCATCAGCCTGAACGTTCAACGCGGCAAGACCCTGGGCATTGTCGGTGAATCCGGTTCGGGCAAATCCACCCTCGGCCAGGCGATCCTGCGTCTGCTCGACTCAGAGGGCAGCATTCGCTTTCAGGGTGAGGCCCTCGATGGCCTGACGCAAAAGCAACTTCGGCCATGGCGCAAGAAGATGCAGGTGGTGTTCCAGGACCCTTACGGCAGCCTCAGCCCGCGGATGTCCGTGGCGCAGATCATCAGTGAAGGCCTTGAGGTTCACAGCCAGTCCACCCCCGACGAATGCGAGGCCCAGGTGATCCGGGTGCTGGAAGAAGTCGGCCTCGACCCGCAAAGCCGTCATCGCTACCCGCACGAATTCTCCGGCGGCCAGCGCCAGCGCATCGCCATTGCCCGCGCGCTGGTGCTGAAACCGGCGCTGATCCTGCTCGACGAACCGACCTCGGCCCTCGACCGCACGGTGCAAAAACAAGTGGTCGCCCTGCTCCGCCAGCTTCAGGAGAAACATGGCCTGACCTACCTGTTCATCAGCCACGACCTGGCGGTGGTGCGCGCCCTGGCCCACGACATGATCGTGATCAAGGACGGCAAAGTGGTGGAAAGCGGCGCCAGCCACGACGTGTTCGACTCGCCGCAGCATCCGTATACCAAAGAGCTGTTGGCGGCGGCGCATCCGGGGTGGGCTTACTGAACGCCCTGCTCTTGAGGGTCAAAAACAAATACCTGACCGGGTGCCGCGTTCAATGTCACTCGCATGATCGGTATGTATCGTCCGGACACCTGAAAATAGTCCTTTTGGTCATATTGCGCGCCAGCCAATCCATTTCCACCGCCAAGCGCTTGAGTGGTGTAGATGAACGCTTCGATGGGCAGTTGTGATGGATTGTCCTGAGGCCAGGCAGCGACCATAAACTCGTTCCAGCCGTAATAATCACTGCGATTCAAACGCACGTCGATGCTGAGCTGGAATTGCTGTGGATCAAGGTCGAATGCACATGAGGAGTTCGGACGGGCAGCATACCGCGCAGTCCATGCCTGGACACTGGTAACCCCCAATTCACCGCACATTCCGCCGCGGACTCTACAAGCGTCCGCTGAACCACCGGTACCGCCATCAAATGGATAAGCACATCGCAAGCTCATGGGGTTGCCTACCGGTGCAGCCTGTTCACGGATGACGAATCCCTGGACCTTGTAAAGCCTGATGACACCGGCGTCGGCTCGCAGATAACTGAAAGAGGCACCGTTGCCGCGCACCGATCCAGGACTGGGATTCCACGAATGAAACGCCGTCGATTGGTCAGTCGTGCGGATCAGTACCCCATTGCAATAAAACGCTGCCCGACCATCCCGGCAGGTCGGTGACGTATCGGCATACCGTGCATTCAATCGGGCGGCTACTTGATAACCCACATACAATTGATCAGCCTGATTGAAACCAAAGAGGCTCTGTTGTGCATCATCGCGCTGCACCCGCAGGATCGGCAGCCACTCACCGGTTACCCGAAAATACGCCAGTTGATCCCTCTGTGCTCCACGCAGCGCACCTGCGGTGCCCAAGTCATAGAACAGCGCCTGCAATGGAGCTCGGGCCGGGGCCCCATCATCCCAATTCTTGACCGAGGCCTCGGAATTCGACGCTGCCGGCAATACATCAAGTTGCTTGCCCAGGCCGATCGCTGTGAACACATCGGTAAACACGAAACCGTTAGGTCGATTTGCAAGTACCGGGGCACGATCAACCCGCCAATAGTCAAACCGTTCAACGCCGGAGGAAACCGCTTCCGCGCTGAGTTTCCAGAATCCCACTGTCGGCGCATTCTGCGAGCGACGTGCCAACACGCCACTGCAATAATGAATCGCAGTGGCACCGACACATTCACTGACGGACAGCCGATAACGGGCATTGAGCAACTGCGCAACTTCAGGTCCTGTGACCGCCCAGACACCGTGGGTAAAGAACAGACTCAGAAAAAGCCCGGCAAACCACCTCATATATCCTTTCCCTCGTTCCATAAAGAACCCTCCTCCTGAAAGTACATTCCGATTGCGACGGCTGCTCACTACGTGCTCTGGTCCGATGGCTCGTAGAAAAATACATTCGCGCCGGGTGCGTTGAGCGCGACCCGGACGATCGGCACCGTCCGGATGGCGGCAGCCGATTCCTTGAAGATCAACCTCTGGTTGCCGGCGATCTGTAGCATTCCCACAGTGGCTCTTGCCCAAGAGAACGAAACACCATTACGCCCCACCGAGTTGGGGCTGGGGTTCCATGCATGAAACTGGGTCGAAGCGGCAGTGCCACGTATCAATACACCGTTGCAATGGAAGGCCGCACTGCCGTCGCGACAGGTGATGGCGGTATCGCGAAACCGTGCATTGAGGCGGGACGCCACCTGGTATCCGAAATACAACTGATCTTGTTGATTGAAACCAAATATCCGTTGCCCGGTATCACCCAGATCAAGACGCAGAGCGGGCTGCCACGTCCCCGTCGCCCGAAAGTAATCATGTTGCGGGCCAGTGACAGCCTGGGCAATTCCACCAAATTGCAGGTAAAGCAATAGCGTGCTGTGAATCAGCAAACGATAGACGTTCATGTAATCTCCCCCTGGCGCTACGCCATGAGCTTTTCTCAGCGAATGGAAATACCCAATACCTGATGCAACTCACTCAGGTCGGCCGAGGTGAAGTGGGGATCCAGCGGATCGTTTTCGCGTTTATCCAGATCGACGATCCAGGCGGTGTTGGCACCGTTGAGTTCACCGGTCCAGAACGGATAAGGCAACAGTTCGAAGTAATCGGTCAGCGAGCCTGCATTGGCACTGTAGATACTCATCAGTTGTCGCAGCTGGGCCAGTGTGGCCGGTTCCAACCCGGCTGCCGTGCAGGCGTTGCGCATGCCGGACCAATTGGCGGTAGCCGTCAGGAAGTGCAGTTGACCTATTCCGGTAACAGTCAGGTTGTAGCTCTTGGCTTGGCCGACACTATCGGTCGCGCGGAGGGTGCAGATGCCGTTACCCGTGGCAGTCACCTCCCCTTGTCGTTCAACGCTGGCAACCGTGGTATCGCTGCTGGTGTATTCATATGGTGCGACACCCCATGTGGCCTCTCGGGTGAAACGGGAGAACGCAGGCGAGGTGAGTGGCGGTTTACCGGTCACTACCACATAGTTGTAAGTCTGTAGATCCAGCGTGTGCTCACCTTCGAAACCGGTCTTGATCTCAAGCTGCAACTCCCGGGATGTGTGCAGTCGCTGGTTGCCAAACCAGACTTCATAACTCACCCGAATCACGCTCCCCAAGTGCTTGGCGAATTCATCAGAGAGAACACTGAACCACGGAGGTGTCTCACCCTGGTTCGCTCTGATTCTGATCTTGTCGATCAGCACCCTAGAGGCGCCGTCCGGGGTGAAGTAAAGATGCACCTCATCATTGAATTTCATCCCGATGTACGAGGCCAGACGGACAGCCGTTCTCTCTGGCAGCGACTGCGGATCCAGCGTTCCCTCGGGACTGGAACCGTCAACAGTCGGGGCAATCAGGGTTGTCATGACACCATTGATTTCTTCAAGCATTTTCGGATACCTCAAAGTCGGTCAGGCACTCGGCGCCCTCACGAGGCGACGAGTGACAAAGGAGTTGATTGGGGGGTTCTATTGAGACTCGGTGATCCCATCGGCCTGGGTACTGGCCATTTCCATACCCGTGGCTGTGCTGTCGATGTAGGAAACAAAGCCATTGAGACCGGTGGCGCCCCCGATGGCCGTTGCATGTCCCCAGGTGACTACACGGTTGTCGGAAGTCAGCGCAATGAACCCGTGCGAGTTGGTGTAAATGGCCACAACGTTCACCAATTGCGCGGCCACCGGTGCGGTATTGCCGCCCAATGTTGCGTTGCCCCACGCAAAGACACGACCATCGGCACACAGCACTGCAAAGGCATGGGCCGCCCCTACAACCTGAATCGCATTGGTCAGGCTGGCAATTTGGGCGGGGACGACCCCGGCCGGGGCGGCTCCCCACGCGGCGACGCGATTGTTTTCTGTGATACCGGCAAATGCCTGCCAGGTAGAAGCGACATCCACGAATCGCAACGCTGCGATACCCGGATAGCTGGTGAGATTGCCGCCATAAGCGTTATCTCCCCAGGCGACGACATTTTTTCCGCTGGTTAGCGCAACAAAAGCACGGGCGTTAGCGCAGCACAGTCGCTGGATGTCCGTACGATTGGCGATTGCCGCCGGAATACTGCCGCCATAAGCTGCGCCACCGAAGGCAAACAGACGCTTTGTCTGGGTAATGCCGGCAAACGCCTGGTAGGAACAGATGAGCTTCTCCACGTTATTGATGCCAGGGACCGGGTTAGCCACACCGCCCGCAGCAGCAGCGCCCCAGGCAGTGATACTGCCGTCCATCCGTTCTGCCGCGAACGCCAGGCCACCATTGAAAATACGCTTGATATTGCTCAGCCCCCCCGCTGGCAGCGTCCCACCGTTTGCGGCTCTGCCCCAGCATCGTACGTCACCGGTAGTGGTCAGCCCGGCAAAGGCGTAACTGTTGCTGGCGATCGTTTTGAACCCGTCAGGATTGATGGCACCCATATTGCCGCCACTGCCTGCTTCCCCCCACGGCAACGCGGCGCCTTCCCGGGTCAATGCCACGAAAGCACCACCGGAGCAAAAAACTGCGCGCAGATTCTCCTGAATCAAATACACCGGTGGAATGTTGCCGCCATATGAGGCGTTACCGAATCCGACAAGATCACGACCACCAACGGCCCCACTACCCGACCTCCGGGAATCGCGCAGCACGGCGACCGCTGCAGCGCCGCTGATGTTGGCGTCCACACCATTGCCACAGATGTTGACGGGATTGAGCGTCACCTGATCAGTCGAAGAACGCACCTGCAACGCCCGTTCGGAGTCCGTATCGATGAATCGAGTGCCCGCTATCCACGCGGTATCGCCGACATAGCGCCACTCTGCCAACATCGGCTGAAGCGTCTGTGCATTGAACGCCCACATCAGGCAAGGCAAACTTGAAGATCGATAGGTGTTGGAGTTATGGCGGGCTCCCATGACTTTCAAAGTTCCCGATCCGATCACCCGACGCACATCGAAGTTTTTGAACTCCGATGCTTCAATGGGGCCGCCGACTTTACGTTTGATGGTGTATCCCAACGTAAAACTGCCGCCGTTATTCTGCTCGATGAACGTCCGGGAAATCTTTCGGGTCAGTTCCTGACCTTCGTCACTCTTGAGTACGGTGTAAACAATCGGAGAACCACCACTGGGTGTGAGCGTGACCACATCCCCTTCTTTAAGCTGTGCGGTCACGCCAATTAACGCGCTTGCGCCATCAGCAAGAACATCATCAGGATTGATCTGATCCTGATTGGGCCCTTTCGCCTCGCTGATTGCCGGCAGAGGTAGAGCCGCCTCCTGTATGTTCAGGAGCAGCACTTCTGATTCCTGTACGCCCCCTGCTTCGCGCTCGACCTCATACCAAACCTGCACACCAACATTTTGATTTGCCTGCACATGCTTGTAGGGCACCTGATGCACGAAAGGTTTCCCGTCATCATTGAATGAAATGGGCTGTTCGTAGTAATAGTCCGTGTTCGCATCGTTGCCGGCAGCACCATCCCACCAAAGCTTTATAAAGTCGCCAAACTTCAAGTCTGCATCATTGATCCGGATAGAGGCTCCATTGACAATGGTATCGCTCGGTTTGACCACACCGTTCGCATCGGCCTCCAATACCTTCGGTTTGGGTAGAAGCGGCAGCTCGGCGTTGCCGATGCTCACGGTGGTAGTGGCACCAAAACGTTCCGTGCCCGAGCCGTCTGTGGGTTCAGCCGAGTAACCAATCGCCAACCTGTAGCCTTTGTGTTCGTTGAGGAAATCCTGAGCCAGGTAAAACGATACCGGGATGTCAATATCGCGGTCGTCGATATCAACCGAGTCTTCATAGCGTTGCGAGTCCACCGGGTTATCCGACTGATACCACAGATAGACGGTATGGCCCTTCATATCCCTGAACGGCAGGACCTGAACCTCAGCATCCGCGAAGGGAGGCAGCTGTTCGGGATCCAGCACCCCATCCACAGCATCCACCACGAAAACGGCCTCCAGATCGGGCTTGGGTTCGCCCACCCGCACGCTGTGACGCAATGATTCGACGGCCAGTGGATCGTCCTGACTGGAACCCACCTTGTAATACACGTCCAGCGGCCCGCCATCGATCTTGCCAATAAAACTCGCCTGCATTGGAAAGGTCATGTCGCGTGTGGCCTGAGAACTGCTGATGCGCCGCCCGCTGTCATACAGATGCACAACTCCGCCAGGGGCCGTACCAATGGCATAGAAGTGCAACCAGACCTGAGGTGCAATCGCCGCATGAGGGGAGACAATCCCGGTGGCCGCTTTAGTGGGGTCCACCACGACACCATTGATCGGCAGGATCTTTGGCGCTGGCAGATTCACTGCCGTCCCTTTGATCCATACAGTGGTTCGACTGGAGCGTCGAGTCTTGCCGCTGCTTCTCTTGGTCAGTTCATAGCGAAAGTAAATGTGTTCCCGAGCCAGTTGCTGAACCGTGGCACTGGGCAGGAAAAATCTCACCGTACTATCAATTTGCGTAACGGTTTTGGTCTCGGTGAACACCACAGACTCAACGCCGTCCTTGATCTGCGAGACCGACAGCTTGACGGTGTCCTGCAGTTCGAAGGTCACCGGCCGGGTGACAACGTCGACCTGGATGTCCTTGTTACCCAACGCTGCAAGATCATAAAACAACTCACCGGTGTCCGGGTCGACCTGCACCGCTTCCAGGATGACCGGACGCAATAGATCACCAATCACCTCGACATACACGGTAGTGCGCAGCGACCAGTCGCTGGCACGGTTATGCACCTCGTCAAGCGGACGCCAGATGAAAATCTGGTCACCGTTGCCGGCCTTCTGAATGACGTCCAACGGTACCTTTTCCTGGATTTCCTGACCGACCTGATCAAGCCCCACCGTGATGTGAAACTCGTACCCGCCCCAACTGCAGGTAATGACGTCGAATTGCCGCATGTTCGGATAAGGTCGAATAGCGAACCTCACCCCTTCTGCGGACTCCGCCAGTTCCTTGGTCACTCCGCCAGCCGGAACATTGAGTAACACAGGCGCCAGAAGCCGGTAGTGACCGGGGCGATCCGGCTGTGGATCCGTACCGCCGGGTAGCAGCGTTCTGATGAATACCTCCAGCGGTGGAGATGTTCCGTAGTTTTGGCTATTGCGAGTAATGACGTACCAGAAGGTCTGAAAACCCGCTACGAGCAAATGCCCTGGCAAGAACACGTGGGAGATTTCATTTTCCCGACCGGCCATCAGGTAGAACGACAACAAGGGCGTTGGATCGAGGCTGGAGAATATCTGGATGTTGTCACCCGATTTGGAGTCGGTGTAAGGGTCCACGTTCACCAACAAGCCATTGGCGTTGGAGGTGATCATGCTGCGGTTGACGCCAAACCGGTTTGGGTTGGGTGTACCGTCGGCATCGTGGATTTCCGGAATCTGGCCCGGAATGTAAATCGGCGCCAGCGCCAGAACTCCCGAGCTTTGTTCTGAAAGTAATTCCGGCAACAACTCTTCAGTGGTCATCTGCAGTCTCCTGTCTTTAAATGAGGCGCACAAGCGAGGAACAAACATCGCCGTTGGATGAACTCATTCGACACCTGGATCAGTGCGGGCACAACTGTCAGAAATAACAGGTCAGCGATTGCTTACGACGAACGGTCACACCCTATTGCGGCCTTCGCGAGCAGGCTCGCGATGAGGCCCGCACAGACACCACACTTTCTGGATAGGACACCCATGAACACCACCGAAAGCCTCAAGGACTACCAGCGCGTTCGCACCCTGGCGATCCGTTCGCTGTTCGAAATCATCGAGCAATCGAGCGAAGGCACGGTGATTGTCGACCGCGACGCGAACATCGTCTGGATGAACGAGCGTTATGCCCGGCGTTTCGGTCTCGAATCGGCCGCAGGGGCGATCGGCAGGGCCTGTGAAAGCGTGATCCCCGGCAGCCTGTTGCGTGAGGTGGTGCGCACCGGTCGGCCGATCCTGCTGGACATGCAGGACACCCCCAAGGAACCGCTGGTGGTGATGCGCCTGCCGATTCACGACGACGCCGGCGCGGTGATCGGCGCCATCGGTTTTGCCCTGTTCGACGAATTGCGCAGCCTTTCGCCAATGCTTAAGCGCTACCTGAGCATGCAGGAAGAACTGGCATCGACCCGTTCGTTGCTGCGTGCACGACAAACCAAGTACAACTTCGCCCATTTCATTGGCACCAGCGCCGCCAGCCTGGAAGTCAAACGCCGCGCCCGGCGCAGTGCCAGTGCCGAGTCACCGGTGTTGTTGCTCGGCGAAACCGGTACCGGCAAGGAGCTGCTGGCCCAGGCGATCCACGGTGCATCGCCTCGAGCCCACAAAGCCTTCGTCAGCATCAACAGCGCGGCGATTCCCGAATCGCTGCTGGAAGCCGAGTTCTTCGGCACAGCACCCGGCGCGTTCACCGGGGCCGATCGCAAGGGCCGCGCCGGCAAGTTGCAAATCGCCCAGGGCGGCACGCTGTTTCTCGACGAAATCGGCGACATGCCGCTGCCACTGCAAAGCAAGCTGCTGCGTGTGCTGCAGGAAAAGGAATTCGAGCCGGTGGGCTCCAACGAAGTGATTCAGAGCGATGTACGGGTGATCGCAGCCACCTCCACCGATCTGGAAGCAGCGATCAAACGTGGCGAGTTTCGCCCCGATTTGTATTACCGCCTCAACGTGCTGCCGATCCAGGTCCCGCCCCTGCGTGATCGCCTCGACGACCTGCCGGCACTCAGTGAAGCGATCCTCGAGGAGTTGCGCAGTCAGCATGAACTGAACCGCGAATCCCTGGATTTGTTGGGGCAACACGCCTGGCCGGGGAACATTCGGGAACTGCGCAACGTGCTGGAACGCGCGGCGTTGCTCAGTGATGATTTGATGCTGAACGCGACGGATATCCGTGCGGCGATTGGTAGCTTTACGCCGGTAGAGCGTGCAGCGCCTCTGCCCCTTGAGCCGATTGCCCATGAAACCTTCAGTGAAGCTCGCGAACGGTTTGATCGGCAGTTGATTGAATCCACCCTCGCGCAATGCGGCGGGAAGGTGATCGAAGCGGCGGCGCGGTTGGGGTTGGGGCGATCGACCTTGTACAAGAAAATGGTGGCGTTGGGGATTGCCGAGTCTCAATGAAGAGACATTGATCTCCTTTGGTAGATGGATTTTCAGGATCAAAAGATCAGCCTTCGGCAGCTCCTACGTTGGGTTTCCGCATTTCCCTGCAGGAGCTGCCGAAGGCTGCGATCTTTTAAGGCCCTCCGCCCGTCTCAAAACGGAGACAAACATTTTCCATAACGCTGATAGAAAACATAATCTCTATATATTTCAATAACTTATATAGATGGCACGAAACTCGCTAAAGCCCTCTCCCACAAAGCTTCACCCTACAAAAATAACAATCGAAGGAGACACACCATGAATGTGATCATTGCCTTGGCAGCCCTCACGCTGCTGATGGTGGCTGCTTACCGTGGCTACAGCGTTATCCTCTTTGCCCCGATCGCCGCCCTCGGCGCCGTCCTGCTCACCGACCCTTCCGCCGTTGCCCCAGTCTTCACCGGGGTGTTCATGGAAAAAATGGTCGGCTTCGTCAAACTGTATTTCCCGGTATTCCTGCTCGGTGCCGTGTTCGGCAAACTGATCGAGCTGTCGGGTTTCTCCCGCTCCATCGTCGCGGCGGCGATTCGCTTGCTCGGCACTCGCCAGGCGATGCTGGTGATCGTGCTGGTCTGCGCCCTGCTCACGTATGGTGGCGTGTCGCTGTTTGTGGTGGTGTTTGCGGTCTACCCGTTTGCCGCCGAGATGTTCCGCCAGAGCAATATCCCCAAGCGCCTGATCCCGGCGACCATCGCCCTCGGCGCATTCTCGTTCACCATGGATGCCCTGCCCGGCACGCCGCAGATCCAGAACATCATCCCCAGCACCTTCTTCAACACCACCGCCTGGGCGGCGCCGTGGCTGGGGGTGATCGGCACGATTTTCGTGTTTTGCGCCGGTATGCTGTTTTTGCAGAGCCAGCGCAACAAGGCCCAGCGCAAGGGTGAAGGTTATGGTTCGGCGCTGCGCAACGAGCCGGAAACCGCGCCGGACATCAAGCTGCCCAACCCATGGATCGCGCTGTCGCCGCTATTGATGGTGGGCCTGATGAACCTGCTATTCACCCGTTGGATTCCAGAGTGGTATGGCAAGACTCACAGCCTTTCGCTGCCGGGCATGGCAGCGCCGGTGACCACCGACATCGCCAAGCTGACAGCGATCTGGGCGGTCCAGGCGGCCTTGCTGGTGGGCATCGTCATGGTGCTGGTGTTCGCCTTCCAGACGATTCGCGGCAAGTTGGCCGAAGGCAGTAAAAGTGCGGTCAGCGGCGCATTACTGGCAGCGATGAACACAGCATCGGAATACGGTTTCGGTGCAGTGATCGCTTCGCTACCGGGTTTTCTGGTGCTGTCCGGCTGGCTCAAAAGCATTCCCAATCCGCTGGTCAACGAAGCGATTACCGTCACCCTGCTGGCCGGCATCACCGGTTCGGCGTCGGGCGGCATGAGCATCGCCCTGGCAGCGATGTCCGAGACGTTCATCAGCGCCGCCCACGCCGCCAATATTCCATTGGAAGTGCTGCACCGGGTCGCCGCGATGGCCAGTGGCGGCATGGACACCCTGCCGCACAACGGCGCGGTGATTACTTTGCTGGCGGTTACCGGTTTGACCCACCGCGAGGCCTACAAAGACATTTTCTGTATTACGCTGATCAAGACACTCGCTGTTTTTGTGGTGATCGGTACTTTCTACGCCACTGGCATTGTGTGAGGTATTCATGACGACTCTTTCGGGCAAGACCGCACTGGTCACCGGTTCCACCAGCGGCATTGGCCTGGGGATCGCCCTGAGCCTGGCCAAGGCCGGCGCCAACTTGATTCTCAACGGTTTCGGCGATGCCTCCAGGGTGATTGCCGAAGTGGAGCAATTCGGCGGCAAGGTCGGCCATCATCCAGCCGACGTCAGCGACGCGGCGCAGATCGCCGACATGATCGAGTACGCCGAGCGTGAGTTCGGCGGCGTGGATATCCTGGTCAACAACGCGGGCATCCAGCACGTGGCGTCGGTGGAAGATTTTCCGGTGGAGCGCTGGGACTCGATCATTGCGATCAACCTGTCGTCGGTGTTTCACAGCACCCGTTTGAGCTTGCCGGGCATGCGCACCAAGGGCTGGGGACGGATCATCAACATCGCTTCGGTGCATGGCCAGGTCGGTTCGGTGGGTAAGGCGGCGTACGTCGCGGCCAAGCATGGTGTGATCGGCCTGACCAAGGTGGTCGGTCTGGAAACCGCTACGACGAACGTCACTTGCAACGCCATCTGCCCGGGTTGGGTGCTGACGCCGCTGGTGCAGAAGCAGATCGATGATCGCGCCGCGACCGGGATCGAGCCGCAGCAGGCGCAACATGATTTGCTGGCCGAGAAGCAGCCGTCGCTGGAGTTCGTGACCCCGCCGCAGCTGGGTGAGTTGGTGCTGTTTTTATGCAGCGAAGCCGGTAGCCAAGTGCGGGGCGCTGCGTGGAATATTGATGGTGGGTGGTTGGCGCAGTAACCAGTCGCCAGCCTGCATGATCATTCCCACGCTCTGCGTGGGAATGCAGCCCGGGACGCTCCGCGTCCCAAAGCGGACGCGGAGCGTCCATTGAGGCATTCCCACGCAGAGCGTGGGAACGAGAGAGGCCAAGCCATGTCCGACATTCTCTGGCAACCCGGCACCGAGCGCATCGGCAAGACCCGCATGGAGGCCTTCCGGCGCTTCGTCAATCAGCGCCATACCCTTGAGATCGCCGGCTACCCTGCCTTGCACCAATGGAGCATCGATCAGAGGGCAGCTTTCTGGCAGGCGATCGTCGATTTCTTCGACATCCGTTTTCACGATCAGCCAGACGCGGTGCTGATAGAGGGCGCACAAATGCCCGGCGCCCAGTGGTTCCCCGGCGCCACGCTGAATTTCGCCGAGCACTTGCTGCGCCGTCGCGACGATGCCGTGGCAGTGGTGGCCATCGGCGAAAACGGCCAACGGGAACAACTGACCTGGGCCGAACTCGCGAGCCATGTCGCCGGTTTTCAAAACGGCCTGAAAGCCGCCGGTGTCGGCCTTGGCGACCGCGTGGCCGCGTGCATGCCGAACACCTGGCAAACCCTGGTGGCGATGCTTGGCACCACCAGTCTGGGCGCGATCTGGTCCTGTTCTTCACCCGACTTCGGTACCCACGGGGTGATCGACCGCTTCGGCCAGATCGAGCCGAAAGTGCTGATCACCTGCGCCGGGTACCGCTACACCGGCAAAGAGATCGACCAGACCACCAAGGTCAATGAAATCCTGGGACAACTGCCGTCCTTGCAGCAGTTGATCGTCGTGCCTTACGCACGACCCGAGGCGCGCATCGAGGACTTCCATAGCCAGGCCAACGTCACGCTGTGGGACGATTTTTACGACCCGGGCGGCGAGCCGCAATTCGTGTCCGTGCCCTTCGCTCATCCGCTGTACATCCTCTATTCCAGCGGCACCACCGGCGTGCCGAAGTGCATTGTTCACAGTACCGGTGGCGTACTGCTGCAACACGTCAAGGAACATGGCCTGCACACCGATCTCGGCGCCGGCGACCGTTTGTTCTACTACACCACCTGCGGCTGGATGATGTGGAACTGGCTGGTTTCGGCCCTCGCTGTCGGCAGCGCTGTGGTGCTGTACGACGGCTCGCCATTTCATCCTGGTCCGGAGCGCTTGATTGACCTGATCGACGACGAACGCATCAACGTCTTCGGCACCAGCCCCAAGTTCCTCACCGCGCTGGAAAGCAATGGCGTGAAGCCGTGCGAAAGTCATGACCTGAGCAGCCTGAAAACCGTGCTGTCCACCGGTTCCGCGCTGTCCCCGCAAAGCTTCGATTACGTCTACCGTGCGTTCAAGTCCGACCTGTGCCTGTCTTCGATGTCCGGCGGCACCGACATCGTTTCGTGCTTTGTGATCGGCAATCCGGTGCTGCCGGTACGCCGTGGCGAAATGCAGTGCAAAAGCCTGGGCATGGCGGTCGAAGTGTGGAACGACGCCGGGCAGCCAGTGATTGGGGAAAAAGGCGAACTGGTGTGCACCCGACATTTTCCGGCGATGCCCATCGGCTTATGGCATGACGCTGACGGGGAGAAGCTACGAAAATCCTATTTCAGCCTGTTCCCCGGCATCTGGGCCCAAGGCGACTACGCCGAGCAACTGCCTCACGGCGGCATGCTTATCCACGGCCGCTCCGACGCGGTGCTCAACCCCGGCGGCGTACGCATCGGCACGGCGGAAATCTACCGTCAGGTGGAGAAAGTCCCGCAGGTGCTGGACAGCGTGGCCATCGGTCAGCAATGGCAGGATGACGTGCGAGTGGTGCTGTTCGTGAAGTTGCGTGACGGTGTCGAGCTGGACGAAGCCCTGCAACAACAGATTCGTCAGGTTATCCGCGCCAACACCACACCACGGCATGTACCGGCGAAGATTGTCGCGGTGACGGACATTCCGCGGACCATCAGCGGCAAGGTGGTCGAGCTGGCGGTGAGGAATGTGGTGCATGGCCAGAAGGTGAAGAACACCGATGCACTGGCCAATCCCGAAGCGCTGGAGCAGTTTCGCGACCGCCCCGAATTGAACGATTGAAACGTAGACCCCCTGTGGGAGCGGGCTTGCTCGCGAAGACGATTTCACATTCAACATTGATGTTGGCTGATAGACCGCTTTCGCGAGCAAGCCCGCTCCCACATTTGATCGTCGTTGCCGGCATTAGTCCACCAAACCCCATTCACCCGGCGGTGTATGGGGCCCGGGCGTGGCCTCGGCGTGCATTTTCAGGCGCAGGCGCAAGTTGTTCACCGAGTCCGCATGTTTCAGCGCCTCTGCCTCATCGATCGCGCCCTCGGCAAACAGCGCGAACAGTGCCCCGTCAAACGTCTGCATCCCCGCCTCCGAAGACTTCTCCATGATCCCCTTGAGCTCGCCAAACTCGTTGCGCCGGATCAGGTCGCCGATAGTCGGCGTGCCCACCATCACTTCCACCGCTGCCCGGCGTTGCCCATCGCGGGTGCGCACCAAACGCTGGGAAACAAACGCCTTGAGGTTGTTACCCAGGTCGTTGAGCAACTGCCCACGGCGCTCTTCGGGAAAGAAATTGATCACCCGATCCAACGCCTGATTGGCGTTATGCGCATGCAAGGTGGAAATCACCAGATGACCGGTATCGGCAAACGCCAGCGCGTGCTCCATGGTTTCGCGGTCTCGGATCTCGCCGATCAGCACCACGTCCGGTGCCTGGCGCAGGGTATTTTTCAATGCAGCATGAAAACTGCGGGTATCGACGCCAACCTCACGCTGATTGACGATAGACTTCTTGTGCCGATGGATGAACTCGACCGGGTCTTCGATGGTGATGATATGGCCGCTGCTGTGGCGATTGCGGTAATCGATCAGCGCCGCCAGCGAGGTCGACTTACCCGAACCGGTCGAACCGACGAACAGTATCAGCCCCTGTTTGAGCATCACGGTTTCGAGCAGCACTGGCGGCAGCTTGAGGTCTTCAAAACGTGGAATGTCGAGTTTGATGTTGCGCGCCACAATCGACACATCATTGCGCTGCTTGAAGATACTGAGCCGGAAACGCCCGACCCCGGGCAGGGAAAGCGCCAGGTTCATTTCCAGGTCCCGATCGAACTCCAGGCGCTGTTCGGCGTCCATGATGGACGCGGCGATGGCCGCCACTTCTCCCGGCTTGAACGGTTGATCAGTCAGGGGTTTGAGCACACCGTCAAATTTCGCGCTGGGTGGCGCGCCCGTGGACAGGTAAAGATCGGAGCCATTGCGGCTGGCCAGAATTTGCAACAGCGCATCGATTTCCATGGCAAAAAACACCCGCGAAGCATTCAATTGAAAAAATGACCCAAAACGGGTCATCCAGCGTCTACCGCCCTGCAAGGATAGTAGACGCCGCCACACTGACTCACGCGCAGGACATGTTGATGAACGCACCACCAACCGCCAGCGATGCCCAGGCCCTGATTGCCCGACTGGACTGGACAAGCAACCCGCTGGGCGCCGCCGATCACTGGCCGCAGAGCCTGCGCACCGCCGTGGATATCGTTATTCATTCACCGATGCCGATGCTGTTGCTGTGGGGCCCGCAGCTCACCCAGATCTACAACGACGGCTTCGCCTTCCTCGCCGGCAGCAAACACCCTCACGCTTTCGGACAGCCGACACACCTGATCTGGCCTGAACTCAAAGACTTTACCGACCCGATTTACAGCGCCGTCCTACAGGGCCAGGTGCGAACCTACAGCGAACAGCGCTTTACCTTGCAGCGCGACGGGCGAGATTCCGACTTCTGGCTGGATTTGACCTACAGCCCCATTCGCAATGAAAACGCTGAGGTCGCCGGGATTCTGGTCACGGCCATCGAAACCAACGAACGCCGCCGCATCGCTCTGGAACTTGAGCAACGCTCCGCCGCCAGCCTCAAGGCCCAGCAGGAAACCGAGCAGCGCCTACAACTGGCGCTGGCCGCCACCGATGCCGTCGGTACCTGGGACTGGGACATCGGCGAAGACCGTTTCATCGCCGACGCCCATTTCGCCCAATTGCATGGCGTCGACGCAGGCCTGGCCAGCCAGTTGCCCATCAGCGATTACCTCCACGGCGTACACCCGCAAGACCGCGCGATGATTGCCCGCAGCATCAAGCACTGCATCACCCATGGCAGCGAATACGCCGAGGAATATCGCTTGCTGCAAGCCGACGGCCAGTTGCGCTGGGTGTTTGCCCGAGGCCGTTGCTACAAGGACCACCATGGCCGGCCGATCCGTTTCCTCGGCGCGGCGCTGGACCTGACCGAACGCAAACACATCGAACAGGCCTTGCGCCAGAGCCAGACCGAGCTGCAACTGATCATCAACGCCATGCCGATCCTGATCAGTTATGTGGACAGCGAGGAGCGCTTTCGCCTCAATAATGCCGCCTACCTGGAATGGTACGGCCTGACGCCCCAGGAGCTTTACGGCCGCACCGTCCGTGAAGTGCTGGGCGACGAAGCCTATGCCCTGCGCGCCGAATACATTGCCGAGGCGTTGAAAGGCAAGGCCTGCAGTTTCAGCATCAGCGCCGCGCACCGCGATGGCAGCACCCGCCAGGCCTTGATGAACTACCTGCCACGCCATGGCGCGGACGGCGCGGTGAATGGTTTCTACATCTTCGTGATCGACGAGACCGAGCGCAAACAGACTGAAGAAGCCCTGCGCAACCTCAACGAAACCCTTGAAGAACGTGTGAGCGCCCGCACCCGGCAACTGGCCGAAGCCAACCAGCGGCTGCAGAACGAGATGTTCGAGCGCGAGCGCGCCGAAGACGCCTTGCGGCATGCGCAGAAAATGGAAGCGGTCGGACAGCTCACCGGCGGCATCGCCCATGACTTCAACAACATGCTCACCGGGATCATCGGCAGTCTCGATTTGATGCAACGCTACATCGCCGACGGGCGTGCCGCCGAGGTCGGTCGCTTCACCGAGGCCGCGGTGTCCTCGGCCCACCGCGCCGCCGCCTTGACCCATCGCCTGCTGGCGTTCTCCCGGCGTCAGTCGCTGGATCGCAAGCCGCTGAATGCCAATCATCTGGTGCATTCTCTGGAAGACTTGCTCAGCCGGACCAAGGGCGATCACATCGAACTCAGACTGAAGCTGGCCGATGAGGTCTGGCCGGTCAGCACTGACGTCAGTCAACTGGAAAACGCCTTGCTCAACCTCGTCATCAATGCCCGGGATGCGATGCCCGACGGCGGCGAGTTGTTGATCGAAACCGCCAACGTTCACCTCGACGGCAGCGACATCACTCCCCTGGAACCAGTCAGGGCCGGGGATTACCTGATGATTGCCGTCAGCGACAATGGCGCCGGCATGACCCCGTCGGTATTGGCCAAGGCCTTCGACCCGTTCTTCACCACCAAACCTATCGGCCAGGGCACCGGCCTTGGACTGTCGATGATCTATGGTTTCGCCCAGCAGTCGGGCGGGCACGTCAGCCTGCACAGCCTGCCGGGCCAGGGCACCTGCGTTCGCCTGTATTTGCCACGGTTGCACGTCGCGGTGCCGGAACCCACGTTGGTGCCGGTCACCGGCGAAACACCGGCAGCGGTTGCCGGTGAAACCGTGGTGTTGGTGGAAGACGATCCGGCGGTGCGCATGCTGGTGCTCGACCTGCTCAATGAACTGGGTTATCACGCCCATGAAGCCGAAGACGCGAAGAGCGCCCTGCCCTTGCTGGAATCCGACCTGCGGGTCGATCTGCTGGTGACCGATGTCGGGCTGCCGGGCATGAACGGTCGGCAACTGGCGGAAATCGCTCGTCAGCACCGCCCGGACCTCAAGGTGCTGTTCATGACCGCTTATGCGGAGAAGGCCACCGAACGCCAGGGTTTTCTGGAGGAAGGCATGGACATGGTGGCCAAGCCCTTTTCCATTGACCTGTTGGCCAACAAGATTCGCACGATGATCGGCCAAGCCAGCTGAGTTAAGGCATAATCGCGCGCCCACGCTGGCACCAACATAGCCACCACCGTTGCAAGGTACTGCCAATGAAAGCCCAAGCCCGCCATATTCTGGTGAAAACCTCGGAAGAAGCCGAGCAGCTCAAACAACGCATCGCCAAGGGCGAAGCCTTCGATGTGCTGGCCAAGAAATACTCCACGTGCCCGTCCGGCAAACGCGGCGGGGATCTTGGCGAAGTGCGGCCCGGGCAGATGGTCGGGGCGATCGATGCGGTGATCTTCAAAAAACCGCTGCGGGTGGTGCATGGGCCGATCAAGAGCAAGTTCGGGTATCACCTGGTGCAGGTGTTTTACCGAGATTGAGGGGTTGGCTTCAGGGCCTCATCGCGGGCAAGCCCGCTCCCACAGGGTGCGGTGATGTGACTGCAATCGTGGGTAACTCACAAATCCCTGTGGGAGCGGGCTTGCCCGCGATCCGGTTGCGCAGCAAGCGGCCATCCACCGCTTATCTCGGGATCAACGCCCCCGGCACTTGAATCACCCGACTCGCCAACCGATGCCCGGCCTCGGCAGCCTCGACCGGGCTGCAGCCCTTGAGCCGACACGCCAGATACGCCGCGCTGAACGAATCCCCCGCCGCCGTGGTGTCCACCACCCGTTCGACCACCTGCGCCGGCACTTCGAACGACTCACCGTCACAGCGAATCAGACACGCCTCGGCACCGCGCTTGAGCACCACTTCGGGCGTGCCCATCTGTTCGTAAGCGGCAAACACTGCCGCGCAATCGGAAAAGTGGAACAGCGCTTGCTCGTCATCAACCGTCAGCAACGCCAGGTCGACATAAGGCAGAACGCTGCGATAAGCCGCCTGAGCCTCTTCAATCGACGCCCACAGGCGTGGTCGATAATTGTTGTCGAACACGATCCGCGCATCCCGCTGCCGGGCTTCGATCAGGGTTTCCAGAAGTTTTTCCCGCCCCTGCTCCCCGAGCACCGCCAGGGTAATGCCACTGAAATACAACACGTCGTAATCCGGTAGCGCTGCCAGGATCGGCGCGGCCGCCGGGGTGGTGAAGCAATCGCGCACAGCCGCTTCGTTGCGCCAGTAGAGAAAACGCCGCTCGCCGGCCGCGTCGGTCTGGATGCAATACAGGCCGGGCAAGCGACCGGGCAAACGCTGGACCATGCCCAGGCCAATGTTTTCGCTGGCCCAACTCTGGCACATCGCATCGCTGAAACTGTCATCGCCCAGGGCGGTGACGTAATCCACCGTGCCGCCATCGCCCAGCTCACGGGCCAGATAGACCGCGGTGTTCAGGGTATCGCCGCCGAAGCTTTGTTGCAGCGTGCCATCGGCGCGCTGCTGCAATTCGATCATGCACTCGCCAATCAGGGCGATGCGCGGGGAGTTGGGGCCGAGGGGGCTGATATTGTTCATGGTTGTGGGGGCTCTGGTATTGCGATGTTGTTTGGTAGGCCGTCATCGCGGGCAAGCCCGCTCCCACAGGGATTTGTGAATTGCCACAAATTGCAACCACACCAAAAAACCTGTGAGAGCGGGCTTGCCCGCGATGGCCGCACCTCGGTCTGGAAACCTTAAAAACAGGTTTCCATGGTTTCGATGACATTCAGTTGCTCATCCACCAGACACCCAATACGCCACTTGTCGAACGTCAGGCACGGGTGCGAAGTACCGAACGAAATGATATCGCCCACCCGTAACTCAATCCCCGGCGCCACGGTCATGAACGCGTGCTGGTCCATCACCGCCGTCACCTTGCAGGCACTCACATCATCGCCGGTTGCCGGCACCACACCAGCCTTGTAACGCAGCAACGGCACCGGCAAACCGGCGTCATAGGCGACATCGCGTTTGCCCAAGGCGATCACCGCAAAACCCGGTTCCGGCAACGACTGCACATGCGCCCAGACTTCCAGCGCCGGGCGCAACCCTTCGTGCAGGTCGCTGCGACGGTCGAGCACACAACATTGCGCTTCTTTGTAAATGCCATGGTCGTGGGCCACGTAACTGCCGGGGCGCAACACGCTGAGAAAACGCCCGCCGGCATTCTGCGCTTCGAACGACTCGGCGATCAGGTCGTACCAGGCCGAACCCGACGCCGTGATGATCGGCTTGGCAATGGCGAACGCGCCGCTGTCCTGCAACTGCACCGCCAGACGCACCAGGGAGGCGGCGAATTCGCGGATGCCACTCACCGCGTGATCGCCATGAATCACCCCTTCGTACCCCTCAATGCCGGTCAATGCCAGTGCCGGTTGAGCCGCGATCGCCTTGGCCAGCGCCAGCACTTCGGCTTCGGTGCGGCAACCGCAACGACCGCCGACCACGCCGTACTCGATCATCACGTTCAGGCGCACGCCGCGCGAAGCGAAATACGCGCCGAGGTCCGCGACGTTATCCGGGTGATCGACCATGCAATAGAAATCGAAGGTCGGATCGGCCAGCAGATCGGCGATCAGCGCCATGTTCGGCGTGCCGACCAACTGGTTTGCCATCAATACCCGGCGCACGCCATGGGCGTAAGCCGCGCGGGTTTGCGTGGCACTGGCCAGGGTGATGCCCCAGGCACCGGCGTCCAGTTGGCGACGAAACAGCGCCGGGGTCATGCTGGTTTTGCCGTGGGGCGCCAGTTCCGCGCCGCTGTTGCTGACGAAGTCCTGCATCCAGCGAATGTTGTGTTCCAGCGCGTCGCGGTGCAGCACCAGCGCCGGCAGGCTGACGTCCCGCACCAGATTGGCGCCGGTTTGGGCGTCGCCCTTCTCCACGGCGGCGGTATTGATGGCAGTAGACATGGTCGATCTCCTCACACACGCGGCCGCAGGCAGCCGCCGTTATTCGTTGATACGCCGGGCGAGACTGTTGGCGCTGTCGATCAACACCCGACGATAGTCGTTGTAATTGTTCTTCGCATCGGCCCGTGGGGCGACGATGCACAGGGTCGCGATGGCCACGCCGTTCGGGTCTTTGACCGGGGCGGCGAAGCAATGGGTAAAGGTGTCGGCGACGCTGTCGAAGGAAAAGAATCCGTCGATGGCGGCCTGGCGGATTTCCTCGAGAAACCGCTCCAGCGGCAGGCGTTCGCCGTCGGGCAGGATGAAGTCGTCGGGGTCGATCAAATCGACGACTTGCTGATCGCTCAGGTGCGCCAGCAGCAAGCGTCCGGAAGCGGTCCAGGGAATCGGCGCGTTTTCACCGATGTCCGAGGAAATACGGAAATGCCGCTCGCCCTCCTTCATCAATGCCACGGTGTATTTGCGCCCGTTGAGCAGGCACATCTGCGCGGTTTCGCGGGTCTGGCTGACGATTTCCTGCAAGGCATGATCCGCCTCGCGGGCCAGGTCGAAATGACGCAAGTGCGCCTGCCCGAGGAAGTACAGCTGACGACCGAGGTAAACGTGACCGTCCTTGCCCACGGGCTCGAGGATGCGCCGCTCCAATAAGGACGCGACCAGTTCATAGACCGTGGATTTCGGGCTGCCGATGCCGCTGGCGATTTCATTCGGGCGCAGGGGCTGGCCGATTTCCTTGAGGAAATCGAGGATGTCGAACGCCCGATCCAGACCGCGAGCCCGGCGCTTGATGGTGTCTTCGGTCATGTCTTCAGGTTCCCATTCAAAGTGCCGGGAGTTTACCCAGAGTGCGGTGGCGACCGTTAGGCCGCCTTCGCGGGCAAGCCCGCTCCAACAGGGTTCTATGTGCTGCCACAGATTGCAGGCACATCATCAATCCCTGTGGGAGCGTGGCTTGCCCGCGATGGGCGCGCCGCGGTTCAGGCCTTCTTCTTGTAGGCAATGCAATCAATCTCGACCTTGCAATCGACCATCATGTTCGCCTGTACACAGGCCCGGGCCGGGGCGTGTTCACTTTTGAAGTACTCGGAGAACACCTTGTTGAAACTCCAGAAATCCCGCGGATCTTCCAGCCACACGCCGGTACGGACAACATCTTCGAGCCCATAACCGGCTTCTTCCAGAATCGCAATCAGGTTTTTCATGGTCTGGTGAGTCTGCTCGACAATCCCGCCCACGATGATTTCGCCATCCACCGCCGGAACCTGGCCAGACACGTGCAACCAGCCATCAGCTTCGACGGCACGGGCGAAAGGACGGGGCTGGCCGCCACCGGCGGTGCTACCGGTGCCGTAACGAGTAATGCTCATGGGTGTTTCTCCTGATTAAAAAAGTGAATGCTTAAAAGCGGGTACTCTTGAGAAATTCTGCCAGTCGCGGCGACTGCGGGCGTTCGAACAATGCCTTGGGTGGCCCCTGCTCTTCGATCCGCCCCTGATTCATGAACACGATCTTGTCCGACACCTCGAAGGCAAAGCGCATTTCGTGGGTCACCAGCAACATGGTCATGCCGTCTTCGGCCAGGCCCTTGATCACGCTCAGCACTTCGCCCACCAGCTCCGGATCGAGGGCCGAGGTGACTTCATCGAACAGCATCAGGCTCGGGTTCATCGCAATCGCCCGGGCAATCGCCACGCGCTGTTGCTGGCCACCAGACAACTGACCGGGGTAATGATCGCGACGTTCCAGCAGCCCTACCCGCTCCAGCCATTTTTCCGCCAGCGCCACCGCCTCATCCTTGTGCAGCTTTTTGACCTTGAGCAACCCGAGGGTGACGTTCTGCAACGCAGTGAGGTGCGGGAACAGATTGAATTGCTGGAAGGCCATGCCGGTCATGGCCCGATGGCGGGCGATGACTTTTTCCGGGTGGCGCACGCGCTTGCCGTTGACCTCGTGATAACCGATGGATTCGCCGTCGAGCAGAATCTGCCCGCCCTGGAACTCTTCGAGCATGTTCACGCAACGCAGCAGCGTGGTCTTGCCCGAGCCGCTGGAGCCGATCAGCGTGACCACGTTGCCGCGCTGCATGGTCAGGTCGACGCCCTTGAGCACTTCGAGCTGGCCGTATTGTTTGTGCAGGCCGCGGATGTCCAGCAGCGCTTGATCCTGTGTCGAAACTTGAGCTTGTGTCATGGCAAGGCCACCCGCTTTTCAATGTGCCGGCCGAGTAATTCGATGGCGTAGTTGATGACGAAAAACAGCAATCCGGCGAACAGGTAAAACTCCAGGGTCATGAACGTCCGGGCGATGATCTGCTGGGTGCTGAGCAGCAGCTCGGCGACGCCGATCACCGACAACAAGGTCGACGCCTTGACGATCTCGGTGGACGAGTTGACCCAGGTCGGCAGAATCTGCCGCAGCGCCTGGGGCAACAACACGTAGCCCAGCGCCTGGTAAAACGTCAGGCCGATGGCCTTGCTCGCTTCCATCTGGCCTCTGGACAGCGCCTGCAATGCGCCGCGCACAATCTCCGCAACGTGGGAGCCGCAGAACAGTGTCAGCCCCAGGGTGCCGGCCCCGAATGCGCTGATTTGCCAGCCCAATGTCGGCGCCATGTAGAAGCAGGCCAACACCAATACAAACACTGGCGTGCCGCGAATGATGTCGACGTAAAACCGGAACGGCGCGCGCATCCAGAACGTGCCGTAGGTGAGCACTAAACCTGCAACGATGCCGACCAGCGTGCCCAACAAAATCGCCAGCGCCGAGCACTGCACACTGGTCAGAAAGCCCTGCCACAGGACTTCCCGCGCCACCCATAATTCATGTAGCCAACTGGGGGATTCGTACATGGGGGCCTCCTATCGGCGAATCGCCAGACGCTGCTCGAGGTAACGCAGCATCATGGCAATGAGGTAACAGGCCGCAACATAGAGCGCTGTGGTCACCAGCCAGGTTTCAATCACCCGGTAGCTCTCGACATTGATCTTGCGCGCGTAATAGGTCAGCTCCGGCACGGCAATCGCCGCCGCCAGCGAGGTGTCCTTGAACAGCGAAATGAAGTTGTTCGACAGGGCCGGCAGCACATTGCGCAGCATCACCGGCACGGTGATGTACGCCTTGACCTGCCACTCACCGAGCCCGATGGCCAGGCCGGCTTCACGTAGCCCCTTGGGAATGCTCAACAGACCACCGCGAAACACTTCGGTCAGGTACGCCCCGGCATACAGCGACAGGGTGATGATGAACGACGGAATCTTGTCCAGACGAATCCCCAGGCTCGGCAACGCGAAGTAGATCAACAGGATCAACACCAGAATCGGCGTATTACGGATCACCGTCACATACACCGACGCCAGCACCCGCAATGCGCGGTGCTTCGACAGCAAAGCAAACGCCATCAGCAGGCCGATCACGCAGCCGATGGCGATCGACACCAGCGCCAGTTCAAGCCCCAGACCGAGCCCCGCCAGCAAGGTGTCGAAATCGCGCCAGACGGCGGCAAAATTCAACTGATAGTTCATGGTCAGCAGTACCTTGAGCGGGGCGCGTTATCGGCGCCCCGCTCTCACGGGATCATTTGTATTCGACGGGGAAACCGATGGCTGGGGTCGGCAAATCGACACCGAACCACTGCTTGAACGACGCCGCATAAGTCGGGAACTCAACGCCCGTCATGCCTTCATGCAGGACGGTGTTGACGAAGTTCAGCCAGTCCTGATCGCCGCGTTTGACGGCGCACGCATAGGTTTGTGGGCTCCAGGCATAGGCCGGGCTGCGATAGCGACCAGGGTTCTGCACCATCAGGTATTTCACCGATGACTGATCGGTGGCCGCCGCGTCGGCACGGCCGGAGTTCACCGCCTGGTACATCAAGTCCACGCTGTCGTATTGATCGACCTTGGCCTTGGGCAGCGCCTGATGCACCAGTTCTTCGGCGTACACGTTCTGCAGCACCGCCACGATCACACCGTCACCGGCAGCTTTCAGGTCGTCGATTTCCTTGTATTTGCTGTTGGCCGGCAACAGCAGACCCACGCCTTCGCGGTAGTACGGCAGGGTGAACGCCACTTGCTGTGCGCGGCTGGCGGTCACAGTGATGAACTGGCAACTCATGTCGACCTTGTCGGTCAGCAGATTCGGAATCCGCGCATCGGACGACTGCACCACGAACTCGACCTTGCTCGGGTCGTTGAACAACCCTTTGGCTACCATCCGCGCGATATCAATATCAAACCCCTGCAACTTGCCATCCGCTCCCTGGAAGTGCCACGGCGCATTGGTACTGCCCGTGCCCACGATCAACTTCCCACGGGCCAGCACGCTGTCGAGCTTGCTGTCTGCCGCTTGGGCGACACCCACGGCAGCGGCCGAAGCCGCGAGAAAGAAAACACACGCTTTGAACAAGGAAGGTCGGCGATGCATGGCAAGCACTCCAGGGTCATGTTTATTCCGCTATACCGGAACAAGGTATGTAACAACGGAATAGACAGCAGAAAGTGTGCCACAGGTTGTGGGCGGAATGCCGGGGGGATTGGAATGTGTTTTGAATCAAATGGATGCGCATGAGCGCGAAAAAGGCGTTACGAAATGCACAGCTGAATGAACGCTACCGTTGGCTACAACGTACGGGTACTTGCACCACAGTTGAAGGCGTAGCGATTCAAAATAAGGCAAGAAGACCGGAACCCACCTGTATTTTCTGCCAGTAGACCCACTTGCTCGCCTCCTTTAACGTCAACAGGCCTTCGATTGTCTTTGAAAAGGAGATTTCAATGAGTTCGATGACCACCCACCCGACCATGGCCCCGGTCTACCGCAAGGTGCTCAAAACCTGGCGCCCGGTGATCCTGTATTTCGGCGATAAAAACTGTTACGCCTGCGAAATGGCCGAGCCGGTTTTCCGCACGATCGCCGAGCAATATAGGGATCATGCGCAAATCTATATGCTGAGTACGAGCGAGTCCCCTCGGCATCCGGATGTCACTGGAACACCCACTGTGCTGTTTTACAAGGAAGGGAAACTGCTGAAAAAGCTCAAGGGGATTGGAACCCGAGAAACCCTGGAAGAAGATTTCAAAAAGCACATCGGCAAGCTCAGGCCCAAACAGATTGCCCGCAAACCCCGTCATGACTTGCCGTGGCTGCAGAAAACCTTCAGCACTTTATGCACCGCGCCTCGGGCACAGGGGCTGTTGAATGCACGTTTCATGAGTAATGTTTGAGTCGTCAGGGCGATCGCCTTCGCGAGCAAGCCCGCTCCCACAGGTTGCGCATTAGCCCGCCAGACTGTTTATCGTCCGGAAAAACGCAGCCGCGACAACATCCGCAGATCGCCCTCTTGGTAGTAGTCATCGGTCCAGCTGTCATCCGGAGCCAACGGCCGGACCTGCTTGAGTTGCAGTTTCTTTGCAAAGTAGCGGAACCGGTAATGCTCGTAGAAGCGCAGCAGTTCCAGGCCGTAACGATCGGCCAGGTCGGTGTTGCCACGGATGATCAGGTAGTTCTCGTCATTGCCGTTGCTGGCCGCGGTGCTGAGGTTGTGGCTGCCGCTGATGATGGTCGGTGAGTCGCTGGTGAAGTCGACGACGATGGCTTTGGTGTGCACCAGCAGGTTGCCCTTCTGGCCTTTCATGTTTTCCTTGAGCCAGCCTTCCAGGCCGGTGTTGAGCAGCGCGGTGGCGGCGAATTCGGCGGTGCGGTCGGCATGGAAACCGGTGATGCTGCTGACCCTGTTTTGCAGGCCGTAACGCAAGATATCGTCGTGGGGCTGGCCGAGCAAAGCGTTGAGTATTTCGTCCGGCAGGGTGAATGCGGTGACAAACATCAGGTCTTTTTTGGCGCCGTTGATGATTTCGACGAACTCATGCAAATCGCCCTGGCCCGAGCGCGGGGAGAAGCCGGCGAACAGCGGCTGGTCCGGCTGCATCGGATTGCGTTCCGTGAGCCAGTCCCGTGTGGCGCCGACGTCTGTCGGCGTGGCCCAGACCTGCTCGAAGGTTTGCAGATAACTGGCGCCGATCCGGGCGTCGTCCAGCACATGCACGACGTTAGCCTGACGATAAACGCCGTTGGCGGTGAAATTGGTGCTGCCACACAGCACCGCTTCGGGCTGATGCTGCCCGGCTGCGTCGAGCCGGCTCAGGACCATGAACTTGTTGTGAAAGATGTTGTGAGTGACCCGCCCCCGCTTGTTCGCCGCCGGGATTTTTTCCAGGCTGGCTTCGTTCAGCACCGTGGTGTCTTCGCCGGGTTGGGCGTGGTACAGGACCCGCACCTTTACGCCGCGCTCGAAGGCGGCGTTCACTGCATCGACGATCACCTGCAACTGGTATTCATAAATCGCGATGTCCAACGCCCACTGGCCATCCTCGGCCCGTTCGATGAACCCTAGCAAGCGTGCGAGCAGGCCGTTCTCCAGCCATTGTCGCGGCGCGTCGGGCCAGGCTTCGATGGGCAGTTTCTTGTTGGCGCTGAGCTGCGCATCGAGGTCGGCGAACTTGCGCTGGAACGCCTGGCTGGCAGCCACCGCCCGGTTGAAAATCACGCTCTGATCGTTGGGCAGACCATTGTCCGTGGTGAGCGTCACTTCGAGAAATTCACCCAGCTGCGGCGCATCGGCGGTGCCGTAGGCCAGATGAACCCGATAATGGATCGTCACGCCCGGATTGACCGCGTAATCGGCCCAGCGAAATTTCTGCAACGGCGCGGTATCGCTGGGGGTGGCGTGAAATTGGGGGAACGTATGGTTCTTGCCGGGAAAGGTCAGGCTGTTGAACAGAAACAGCCAGGGTTTGCTGCCTTGCTGTTTTTCGATGGCGAACCCCAGCAGACCTTTGCGGCGGGGTTCGGCCAGGTCGATGGCCAACAGCACGCCGTTGGTGCCAGCATAGGCTTTGACGCGGAAATCGTCCTGATCATTGCGGGCTAGTACGCGCATGGGTCACTCCTGTGATGGGTTTGCTTACAGAGCATAGGGCAGCGATGCGGGGTCACCGTAATTATCCGATACCCGAGTGATGCCATCGCGAGCAGGCTCGCTCCCACATGGGATTTGTGAACACCGCAGATCAAATGTGGGAGCGAGCCTGCTCGCGATGGGGCCTGCACTGTCAGCATAAAACTCAACCTGAAATCAGCTCATCGATATGTCGATAATCAACCTGCAGCTGCGCTGCCAACACCTTTGCCCGGCCAAGATGAATCGGCCCCCGCTCGATGTCGATCAGCAACCCCGGGCAATCCAGCGCCGGTAACGCCGACCACTCCTTCAGCCGCCCATCCGTCACCAGCAACAACCGTTGCTGCTCTGCCGGGAAGCGCTTTTGCCGTGCCGCCAACCAGTGCCCCGCTTCTCCCAGTGCCGCCAGCATCGGCGTACCGCCGCCAGCCCCAAGCCCTTCGAGCCAGTGGCGTAAACCCGCAGAGGCTTTCAACCCTTGCACCTGCCACTTCGGCACATGACCGCTGGCGGTCAGCAAAGCCAGTCGCGCACGCTGTCGATAAGCGTCGTCGAACAGTTGCGCCAACAGGCCCTTGGCATCGCTCAACGCCTGATGACGCCGGGTCGAGGCCGAGGCATCGACGATCACCAGCCACAGTTCGTGGGGGGAGCGAGTACGCAGGTGAAACAGCACATCGTCGCGTTGACGCGGTCGACCATCGAGCAAGGTGCCGGGCCAATTGATCGCCCCACTACGGGCCGCGTGACGCTTGCCCTGCTTACCGTGATCCAGCCGTCCTGCGCGGGGTCTGGCATTCGCCCCCGCGTCCGATCGAGGGCGAATGCCTAGGGCTTTTTTGGCCAGCTCGGCACGTCACGTCGAGCGCCGACCGGCAGCGCCTGGGCGGGCATTTCACCCCACTGGCCCTGGCCTTCGTTCGGGCTCAAGGTTTGCGAAGAGGTCTGCTGCGGCGCTTGGGAATGTTGGGGCGCAGAGGTCGTATGCGCTCGACGGCGATGGCGCAAGGCGAATTCGGCGACCGCGTCGATATCTTCTTCGGCGATGGCGTTCGCGCCGCGCCATGCCGCATGAGCCCGAGCTGCACGCAGCCAGACCAGATCGGCCCGCAGACCATCAACGCCGGCAGCAAAGCAGCGCTCGGTGATCTGCGCCAGCGCGGCATCGTCGAGGGGAATGCTCGCCAGTACGGCACGCGCCTTCCGGCAACGCTCGCGCAGCGCCTGCTGCTGGCTTTCCCATTCGGCGCAGAACCCTTGCGGGTCGCTGTCGAAATCCAGTCGACGACGGATGATCTGGCCCCGCTCGGCGGGTGCAGTATGGCCGCTGAGGGCGACATTCAGACCAAAACGGTCGAGCAGTTGCGGACGCAGTTCGCCCTCTTCCGGGTTCATGGTGCCGATCAGTACAAACTTCGCCGAATGCCGATGGGAAATCCCGTCACGCTCGATCAGGTTGGTGCCGCTGGCGGCCACGTCGAGCAGCAAGTCCACGAGGTGATCGGGCAGCAGATTGACTTCATCGACATACAACACTCCGCCGTCGGCCTTGGCCAGTACGCCGGGGGAAAACTGTGCGCGTCCTTCGCTCAGGGCCGCGTCGAGGTCGAGAGTGCCCACCAGCCGTTCTTCGGTGGCGCCCAGGGGCAAAGTGACGAATTGACCGCTGGCCAACAGGTCCGCCAGGCCTCGGGCCAGGGTGGATTTGGCCATGCCGCGCGGGCCCTCGATCAACACGCCACCGATTTTCGGGTCGATGGCGGTCAGGTACAGCGCGAGTTTCAAGTCATCGGCGCCGACCACGGCGGAGAGCGGGAAATGGGGGGTGTCGGTCATGTTCAAAATCTCAGTCATGGTCGGTGATGATGATCGTTCCCACGCTCTGCGTGGGAATGCAGCCCGGGACGCTCTGCGTCCCAACAGCCGAACGCGGAGCGTCCGTAGAGGCATTCCCACGCAGAGCGTGGGAACGATCCCGCTAACTGTCTTCTTCTATATCCAGCAACAAATTCTCCAGCGCCTCGCGGTACTCACCCGGCTCCTGCCACATCCCCCGTTGCTGCGCTTCGAGCAGGCGCTCGGTCATGTCGCGCAAGGCGTGGGGATTGTGTTCGCGAACAAAGTCCCGGGTTGCCGGATCGAGCAAATAGGCATCCGCCAGCAACGCATACTGGTGATCGTCGATCAACTGCGTGGTGGCGTCGAACGCAAACAGGTTATCGACCGTCGCCGCCAGTTCGAACGCGCCTTTATAGCCATGACGCTTGACCCCGTCGATCCACTTCGGATTAGCCGCCCGGGAACGGATCACCCGGTTCAGCTCTTCCTTCAACGTGCGAATCTTCGGCAAGTCCGGCTGACTGTGGTCGCCGTGATAACTGGCCGCCGCTGCACCGCTGAGGCTTTCGACGGCCGCCAGCATGCCACCCTGGAACTGGTAATAATCGTTGGAATCGAGCAAGTCGTGCTCGCGGTTGTCCTGATTCTGCAACACTGCCTGCACCTGGCTCAGACGCTGGGAAAACTGTTCGCGGGCGGCGGTACCTTCATCGGAACCGCCGTAAGCGTAGCCGCCCCAGTTCAGGTAAACCTCGGCCAGGTCTTCACGGCGTTGCCACAGGCGACCGTCGACGGCGCCCTGCACACCCGCCCCGTAAGCGCCCGGTTTGGCTCCGAAGATGCGCCAGCCGGCCTGCCGCCGAGCCGCTTCCTCATCCAGACCGGACTCCAGCAGTGCTTCACGCTCGGCACGCACCTTGGCCGCCAACGGGTTGAGATCGTCCGGTTCATCCAGCGCGGCGACCGCTTGCACGGCGGCGTCGAACAGCCGGATCAAGTTGGCAAAGGCATCCCGGAAGAATCCAGAGACACGCAAGGTCACGTCCACGCGAGGCCGGTCCAGCAAACTCAACGGCAGAATTTCGAAGTCATCGACCCGCTGGCTACCGGTCGCCCACACTGGCCGCACGCCCATCAGCGCCATGGCCTGGGCAATGTCGTCGCCGCCGGTACGCATGGTTGCGGTACCCCAGACCGACAGGCCGAGCTGACGCAGGTGGTCGCCGTGGTCCTGCAAGTGTCGCTCAAGAATCAGGTTTGCGGATTGGAAGCCGATGCGCCACGCGGTAGTGGTCGGCAGGTTGCGCACGTCCACCGAATAGAAATTGCGCCCGGTGGGCAGCACGTCCAGCCGTCCGCGACTCGGCGCCCCGCTAGGCCCGGCCGGGACGAATCGACCGCTGAGGGCGTCGAGCAAACCGCGCATTTCGGCTGGGCCGCAGGCGTCAAGGCGCGGGGCGACGACTTCGAGCAGGTTGTCGATGATGGCGTTCACATCGGACCACCCCCCCTCCTGCGGGAGCGAGCCACTGTGGCGAGGGAGCTTGCTCCCGCTGGACTGCGCAGCAGTCCCATTTTTTGGGGCCGCTTCGCGACCCAACGGGAGCAAGCTCCCTCGCCACAGTGGCTCGTTCCCACAAGGTCCGGGCATGGCTTGAGGAGGGTTCAGTAGTTCGACCTCGGCATTTAAAGCCTGCTCGATCAACTGCACGGCGAACAGCTCCAGACGTTCGCGGGTATCCCCCGCCGTACGCCACAGCTCATCACTGACCGACAGCAATGCGTCCGGTCGAGGACCGTTCCAGGGCTCGGCCAAAACGCAGTCCAGCGGATCGAAACCTAGCGCAAACGCCTTGGCCAGCGCCCGCAGCAAGCTCGATTGCGCCCCACGGCCGTCGCCGCGAGGAATACGCAGCAAGGCCACCAAGGTATCAATGCGCAATCGCCCGGTCGGCGATTCGCCAAACACATGGAGGCCATCGCGAATCTGCGACTCCTTCAAATCACACAGGTACGTGTCCAGGCGCGGCAGCCAGATCGCCGCATCCGCATCGCTGTCGAGTTTCTCGTCCAGTTGCAGTTCGCGGTCGATGTGCGTGTCGCGCACCAGTTGCAGAATGTCGCGCTGCAACTCCCGGGCGCGGCGCGGATCGAGCAATTGCGCTTCGTAATATTCGTCGGCCAGCAATTCGAGATTGCGCAACGGGCCGTAGGTTTCGGCGCGGGTCAGCGGCGGCATCAGGTGATCGATGATCACAGCCTGCGTCCGCCGTTTGGCCTGCGCGCCCTCGCCCGGGTCGTTGACGATGAACGGATAGATGTTCGGCAGCGGCCCAAGCAATGCGTCCGGCCAGCAGTTTTCCGACAACCCGACACCCTTGCCCGGCAGCCATTCGAGGTTGCCGTGCTTGCCGACATGGATCACGCAGTGGGCGCCGTAGGTGTTGCGCAACCAGAAGTAGAACGCAAGATAACCGTGGGGCGGCACCAGGTCCGGGTCGTGATAGACGGCACTTGGATCGACCTGATAACCCCGGGCCGGTTGAATGCCGACGAAGGTCAGGCCGAAGCGCAGGCCGGCAATCATCATTCGCCCGCCACGGAACATCGGATCGCTTTCGGGCGAGCCCCAACGTTCCAGCACGGCCTGACGATTGGTTTCGGGCAGCGCGTTGAACATCAGAAAGTAATCATCCAGCGCCAGGCTTTGCTGACATGGACGTTGATCGATAGTGTCCAGGTCATTGCTGACGCCACCGAGCAATTGCTGGATCAGCGCGGTGCCGCTGTCCGGTAACTCGGCCGGTAGCGGATAACCTTCGGCGTGCAGGGCACGCAGGATATTCAGCGCGGCGGCCGGGGTGTCGAGCCCCACACCATTGCCGATACGCCCATCACGAGTCGGGTAATTGGCGAGGATCAGGGCGATGCGTTTTTCGCCGTTGGGCACTCGCGCCAGATCGATCCAGCGCCGCGCCAGTTCGGCGACAAAATCCATGCGCTCGGGTTGCGGCCGGTAACAGACCACATCCGACTGACTGCGCTCGCTGCGCCAAGCCAGGTCCTTGAAACTGATAGGTCGGCTGATGATCCGCCCGTCCAGCTCCGGCAGCGCAATGTGCATCGCCAGGTCACGGGGGCCGAGCCCCTGCTCGCTGGCGCGCCAACCCGGTTCGTTGTCCTGGGCGCAGATCGCCTGGATCACCGGAATGTTGCGGCGAAACGGCCGCAAGTGCGGCGCTTCAGGGCTGGACTGGGCGAAACCGGTGGTGTTGAGAATCACCCCCGCCTCGACCTCATCCAGCCAGTCCTCGACCACCGTCAGGCAGCCGGGTTCTTTCAAACTGGCCAGCGCAATCGGCAACGGGTTCAACCCCGCCGCCTGCAAACGCTGGCAGAAAATATCGATGAAGCCGGTATTCGCCGCCTGCAAGTGCGAGCGGTAGAACAGCACCGCCGCCACCGGCTGATCAGCCTGCCAGTCGGCTTGCCAATCCTTCAGTTCAGCAGGGCTTTTTTGCCGGTGGTAGATCGCGGTGCGCGGCAGGGTTTGTGGCTCGGCCCAAGCGTAATCGCGACCCAGCCAGCGATTGGCCAGACAGCGGAAAAAATCCAGGGCATTGCTCATGCCGCCCTGGCGCAAAAACTGCCAGAGCCGGTCGCGGTCTTCGGAGATCACGGTGCTCAGGTCGCTGAGTTCCGGGTCCGGGCGATCGTCCCCCGGCACCAGAATCAGCTGCACGCCGCGCTGGGACAGCGCCACCAAGCGCTCCACGCCATAACGCCAATAGGCGATGCCACCGTGCAGCGAAATCAGAATGACCTTGGCGTGACGCAACACTTCATCGACGTAGAGATCGACCGAAGCGTGATTCTGCACCTGCATCGGGTTGGCCAGGCGCAGGCTCGGGTAATCGTCGGGCAACTGCTGCGCCGCTTCGGCGAGCAACGCCAGGCTGGAATCGCCGCTGCACAGGATCACCAGCTCGGCGGGAGTTTGTCCAAGGTCGGCAATGTTGTCATCCGACACGAAGCCGCCGGGCTGGGTCCTGAGCAGGTGCATGGGTTAAACGCTAAGCGCGGCGCGCAATTGCGCTTCGAGCGCAGCGGCATCCAGCGCCTGACCGATCAACACCAGACGGGTCGCGCGCGCTTCCTCGGCGCCCCACTGACGATCGAAGTGCTTGTCGAAACGCGTGCCCACGCCCTGAATCAGCAGGCGCATCGGTTTGTTCGGCACCGCCGCGAAACCTTTGACCCGCAGGATGCCGTGCTGGACCACCAGTTGGGTCAGCGCATCCATCAGCAAGCTTTCGTCGGCTTGTGGCAGCTCGATCGAGATGGAGTCGAACGCGTCATGGTCGTGATCGTCTTCGCCTTCATGGTGATGATCGTGATGGCTGTGGCGGCTGTCGATGTGCTCTTCGGAACCGGCACCGAGGCCGATCAGCACGTCCAGTGGCAGACGACCGCTGCTGGCTTCGATGACTTTTACCGCTGGCGGCAGCTCTTCGGCGACTTCCAGGCGCACGCGGGCCAGGTCTTCAGGGCTGATCAGGTCGGCCTTGTTGAGGATCACCAGGTCGGCGCTGGCCAGTTGGTCGGCGAACAGCTCGTGCAACGGCGATTCGTGGTCCAGGTTCGGGTCGAGTTTGCGCATGGCATCCACTTGATCCGGGAATGCAGCGAAGGTGCCAGCGGCGACGGCCGGGCTGTCGACCACGGTGATCACCGCGTCAACCGTGCAAGCGCTGCGGATTTCCGGCCACTGGAAGGCTTGAACCAGAGGCTTTGGCAGTGCCAGGCCGGAGGTCTCGATCAGGATGTGGTCGAGGTCGCCGCGACGAGCGACCAGTTCGCGCATCACCGGGAAGAATTCTTCCTGAACGGTGCAGCACAGGCAGCCGTTGGCCAGTTCGTAGACTCGACCGTTGGCTTCTTCTTCGGTGCAGCCGATCGAGCACTGCTTGAGGATTTCACCGTCGATGCCCAGCTCGCCGAACTCGTTGACGATCACCGCGATACGGCGGCCCTGAGCGTTGTCGAGCATGTGGCGCAGCAAGGTGGTTTTGCCCGAACCGAGGAAGCCGGTAACGATGGTGACAGGGAGTTTGGCCAGTGTTTTCATCGGATGCCCTTTGGCAAGGTGGCGGGCATACGGGACGACGACCGGCAACGCGGGGGCGCGTGCCTGAAGAGTTCGCCACCGGATCACCCCGCCCGGTTGAAAGTGAGAATCTGTGTCGAGGCAGGTCTCCTGGCTGACGGTGTGCCGGTCTTTCGACTGGCGATTCCTGCGCCTTCCCGCGCGACCAGTGGAAGGTGCGTGCAGTGGCCTGGCAGAAACACAACCGTTCACAGTTGCGGGGGCAGCCGCGGCATCGACCGCGTTCCCTTCTTAGCTTCGGCAGACGCCGAAGAACCTCGAAAGCGCAAGGCTACGCATCGTGTGGGGGCGGGTCAATGTCCGCGCAGAGATCTGTGGCGGCTGTGATGACGCCTTCGCGAGCAAGCCCCCTGCCAATTGACGCCCAACCCCCGCCCATGCTCTCCTACACGCCTTGTTACGGGTGCCCTTCACAGGGTGAAACGGGAAACCGGTGAATCATGTGCTTTACTCTAAAGCCATGTCAGTCCGGTGCTGCCCCCGCAACGGTAAGCGAGTGAAGCGTCAGATCCACTGTGCCTGTCATAGGGCATGGGAAGGTGATGCTTGCAGGTTCAGGCGAAAGCCAGCGCCCCTCGCGAGCCCGGAGACCGGCCCGCAACATAAAGTGACTCTTACGTTCACTGAATAACAAACCCGCGGTGGGCGGGCGCTGTTCGAAATCTCTGCGTGCCCCCGGCGTGCGGAGGTTTTCATGCGCTCTATTCACCCGCTGACAGACCAGAGGGAAGCGCCATGTCGATCATCAGCAGCACCGGCCACACAACCGCAAGCACCACCACAACCCTGAGCCAACGCCTGACCGCCGCCTTTTGTGCGTCGATCCTTGGCGCTAGCCTTGTGTATTTCGCCGGTTTCTCGCACATCGAAGCGGTGCACAACGCCGCGCACGATACCCGTCACAGCTCTGCCTTTCCGTGCCATTGAGACCTGCTGAGATGATCAAGCGTATTGCGCAAACCGCAGGGTTCACCGGGTTGCTGGCCGCCCTGCTATTGACCCTGCTGCAAAGCTTCTGGGTCGCACCGCTGATTTTGCAGGCCGAGACCTACGAAAAATCCGAGCCGGCCGCTGTTGAAGTCCACGAGCACGCCGCCGGTGCTGTCGCCGCTCACACCCACGATGCCGAAGCCTGGGAGCCTGAAGACGGCTGGCAGCGCGTGCTGTCCACGACGGGCGGTAACCTGGTGGTTGCAGTCGGGTTCGCCCTGATGCTCGCCGGTCTCTACACCTTGCGCGCACCAACCAAGACCTCTCAGGGCCTGCTCTGGGGTCTGGCCGGTTACGCGACCTTCGTGCTGGCGCCAACACTCGGCCTGCCACCTGAGCTGCCGGGCACTGCCGCGGCGGATCTGGCGCAACGGCAGATCTGGTGGATCGGCACTGCCGCGTCCACGGCGGTCGGCATCGCGCTGATCGTGTTCAGCCGCCACTGGTTGATGAAAGTCCTCGGCGTGGCGATTCTGGCCGTGCCTCATGTGATCGGTGCGCCGCAACCGGAAGTCCATTCGATGCTGGCGCCGGAAGCCCTGGAAGCGCAATTCAAGATCGCTTCGCAGCTGACCAACGTGGCGTTCTGGCTGGCCCTGGGCCTGATCAGCGCCTGGTTGTTCCGCCGTAAAAGCGATGGCCATTACTGCGCATGACTGACGTCAGCACAGCGCCGACCCTGGTGGTCGGCCTGGGCTGCCAGCGCGGCTGCCCCGTCAGCACGCTGCGGGCGCTGCTTGATCAGGCGTTACAGGCCCATCAAATCGAACTCCGTGAGATCAAGGCCCTGGCCAGCATCGACCTGAAGCGCGAAGAACCTGGCCTGATCGCACTGGCCGAACAGCTGGCATTGCCGTTGATGTATTTCAGCAGCGAACAATTGGCCGGTTATGAACCGCAACTCAGCCACCACTCGGACATCGCGTTCGAACGCACCGGCTGTTACGGCGTAGCGGAAAGTGCCGCGCTGGCATTGGCCGAACAATTGGCTCAGGCGCCTGCAAAGTTACTGATTCCACGACAAAAATACGCCCAGGCCACCCTGGCATTGGCCAGCGCCGCGTAAAATCCCCGATAATCCCCGCCTTCGATCATGAGCAATCTTCATCTGAAGCCTGCCCAAGCCCTTTTTCTGACAGGAAACGACGATGACCGTCTACTTCATTGGCGCAGGCCCCGGCGACCCGGAACTGATCACCGTCAAAGGCCAGCGGCTGATTCGTAGCTGCCCGGTCATCATCTATGCAGGCTCCCTGGTGCCCGCCGCCGTGCTGGAGGGCCATCGGGCCGAACAGGTGGTCAACAGCGCCGAATTGCACCTGGAACAGATCATCGAGCTGATCAAGACCGCCCATGCCAACGGCCAGGACGTGGCCCGGGTGCATTCCGGCGACCCGAGCCTGTACGGCGCGATTGGCGAGCAGATCCGCTACCTGCGGGAACTCGACATCCCTTTCGAAATCATTCCCGGCGTCACCGCCACCGCGGCTTGCGCGGCCCTTTTAGGCGCCGAACTGACCTTGCCGGACGTATCACAGAGCGTGATTCTGACCCGCTACGCCGACAAAACCGCGATGCCTGCCGGTGAAGAACTCGGTAGCCTGGCGCAGCACGGGGCGACCATGGCGATCCACTTGGGGGTCAATCATCTGGAGAAGATCCTTGCCGAACTGCTGCCACACTACGGCGCTGATTGCCCGATCGCCGTGATCCACCGGGCGACCTGGCCGGATCAGGATTGGGTGGTGGGGACGCTTGAGGATATTGCCGAGAAGGTTCAAGCCAAGGGATTTCGCCGAACAGCGCTGATTCTGGTGGGTCGGGTGTTGGGCAGCGATCACTTCAGTGAGTCGTCGCTGTATCGCGCGGGGCATGCGCATTTGTACAGGCCCTGAAGCACTTGTGGCGAGGGAGCTTGCTCCCGCTGGACCGCGCAGCGGTCCCAAAATCAGCCAACGCATTCATCACGGGAAAATGCATCGGCTGGATTGCGACTGCTTCGCAGTCGAGCGGGACGGTGCGGCGATCCGACAAGCTCCCTCGCCACAGGATATCGATCATCCATAAAAAAACGGTGCTCACGGGCACCGTTTTTTATGTTGCAGCGAACACCTTAGTAATAGGCGTTTTCTTTCTGCGTGTGGTCAGTCACGTCACGAACACCCTTGAGCTCGGGAATGCGTTCGAGCAAGGTGCGCTCGATGCCTTCACGCAGGGTGACGTCTGCCTGGCCGCAGCCCTGGCAACCGCCGCCGAACTTCAGCACGGCAATGCCGTCTTCGACCACATCGATCAGGCTGACCTGACCGCCGTGGCTGGCCAGCCCCGGGTTGATCTCGGTTTGCAGGTAGTAGTTGATGCGCTCGTTGACCGGGCTGTCGGCGTTGACCATCGGTACTTTGGCGTTTGGCGCCTTGATGGTCAGCTGGCCGCCCATGCGGTCGGTGGCGTAGTCGACTACCGCATCGTCCAGAAACGCTTCGCTGAACGAGTCGATGTAAGCGGTGAAGCTTTTGAGCCCCAGCGCCGTATCTTCAGGTTTTTCTTCGCCCGGCTTGCAATAGGCAATGCAGGTTTCGGCGTACTGGGTGCCAGGCTGGGTGATAAAAACGCGGATGCCGATACCCGGGGTGTTCTGCTTGGAGAGCAGATCGGCCAGGTAATCATGGGCGGCGTCGGTAATGGTAATAGCGGTCATGGAAACTCCTCGCAGGCTTGGACGCAGTTTACGCCAATCATCGCGCCGCACAAAGTCCTAGTATTTTTGTCGGGAAAGCACAACTGATCCAATGTGGGAGCAGGCATTTCAGAGATTCTCGTAGCGGTTCATGTCCAGCACACCCTCTTCCACTGGGTCGGTGTCGCGGATGTAGCGGCTCAGATCATGGAAATACTGCCAGAACTGCGGATGGCTGCGGCGAATGCCCCAGCGTTCGACGATTTTTTCGAAGCTGGCGGCGTCTTTGGCGTTTTCCATCTCGTCGACAAATGCGGGCACTTGCCCTGCCGGGATGTTGAACATGAAGTTCGGGTAACTGCTGAGTACACCCGGATAAATGGTCAACGTGTCGAGCCCCGGCTGATAGCGCAGCGATTCACCAAGCAGGAACGCCACGTTGCTGTGGGCCCGGTTGCGCAACAGGCTGTAGGCCTCGCGCTTGCCGCTTGGGGTCTCGATGCGCAACATCGTGGCTTCCGGCAACTGATCGATGACTTTCAGCCCCGCCGCCGGACGCGAAGTCAGGCGGCTCAGGGCCTGTTCGGCGTTCTGCAACGCCAGATCGATGTTCGGCCGCGAGCAATAAGCGCCGTCGCAGCGGTTGATCGGGTCGGGTTTGGCGTTGAGGTCGCCGTAACGGGACAGCAACTGCAAGGCGAAGTCGCGTTTCGGGTCCGCCTCGTCCAGCGTCAGCGCCGTTGGTTTGTCATTATCGATGTACTCATAATCCAGCCACATCTTGAACTTGCCGCCGTTCTGATACCAATCGTCGAGGTAGCCGTCCCGTGAGTCGGCCGGCATCAGACGCAGGAAATTTTGCTCGGCACCGTTGCGGATCAGGTCGAAATACAACCGGGTCTGGGCCTGATGGGACACGTTGCCGAACACATCGAAGTTGACCGCCAACTGGTAATACGTGCGTTCCAGCAACGGGTAATCGAACAGCCAAATGGTTTGCGGGACGTCACCGATCAGGCCTTTGTTCACCGAGGCGCTGTCAAAATGCCGGAAGATGCTCAGCAGCGCGTTGTCATTGCCGGCCCACAGGGTCGACCAGCTCGGTGCCGGCAGGTCGGCGTAGCTGTCGCGGCGCAAGGCTTCGTACTCGTTGCGTTTATTGCGGTAGTCGTGCCACAGGCTCAGGACACTGCCGACGTCATCGTTCTGCCCCGGCATCGCCAGCAACGGTGTGGCTTGGCCACGATATTTCGGGTCGGTGATGTAAAGGTCATGCTCCGGGGCCTGGAACAGCGCCCAGAAGTTGTCGCGAATCACGTCGGTGGCGATCTGGCCGCGGCAGACAGGGCCACGAATAAAGGTGCGCACGAAGTATTCGGCGTTATCGAGCATGAACTGGTAACGCGCCTGAGCCGGGATGCCCTCAAAGGTCGTGAACGGATTGGCCCGTCGCTCCGGCCCATAACCCGGCAGTGCGTTGACCTGCCAATTGCCGCTGTAAAACAGGCTTTTGATCCGCGCCATCTTCGCCGCGCTCAGCGGATAGGTGATGTGGGTCTTGTGCACGATCACGCCTTGCACCGGCCACAAACGGTAGTAGACCTGAGTGCCCGGATCGTCATTCGGGCGGCGAGTGTTAATCAGATCGATCGGCTGCCCCGTCGGCGTGCGCGAACGTACCCACTGAAAGAAGTGCCCCGGCTCGCCGTCCTTGAAATAGATGTGCGCCAGGAACCAGTGCTCGAACAACCAGCGCCCGACCAGGCTCTCCCGGGCGCCCGGCGCATTGAGCAGGTTTTCCCACTGCACCACCTGCAAGGCCTCCTTGGCGCTGGGCACCAGGCCCTGCTCATCGATTGGTGCACCGGAGGCCAGCCAGCGTTGCAGCGTCTGGTATTGCTGATCGGTCAGGCCGGTGACCGCCAGCGGCATGCCCTCTTTCGGATGGGAGCCGGCGTAGCCGCCGAACTCCACCGGCATGGCGCACATGTTTTCCCGGTTCAGGCCCAGGACGATGTCTTCGGGCAATTTGGCGTTGGGTTGCAACGGGGTTTTGTGGCCCAGTTCGAGCATGCGCGCCATCAGCGCCGCCTGGCTGCCCTGGGCGTCGAGCACCGAATAGAAGCCCTTTTGCTGCCAGGCACGTTTGCCGAAGGCGTCATAAAACAGCCGGGTCGGCGCGGCGGCCTGGCTGCGTTCGCCATCATAGACGAGTGCCTTCGTTGCACCTCGGGCCGCCCCTTCACCACTGCCCAGATTGAGCTGACAGGCGGAGTCGTAGCAGGCATGGCAGGCCACGCACTTTTCGGTGAAGATCGGTTGAATGTCGCGGACGTAGGAAATATCCGGACCTTGCGCAGCGGCGCCCCCGCTTAAAAGCAGCATCAATAGGCTGATGACGACGCGATACGACATATCCCTGGTCCTGATCGTGAGAAAACGCCGCGATTCTACCGGTCTGGCCTGCGCACCAACATGAACGATATTCATGCAAAATCGGCACATGCTCTAAAAGCGCACAGGTTTGTTATTATCCCGGCCCTTCGTCATGGCCTTACCGAGTAGTCCAAATGTCCGATCGCAGCGTTCGCCTTCAAGCTCTCAAGCACGCCCTCAAAGAGCGCATCCTGATTCTCGATGGCGGCATGGGGACGATGATCCAGAGCTACAAGCTCGAGGAGCAGGATTACCGTGGCAAACGCTTCGCCGACTGGCCGAGCGATGTCAAAGGCAACAACGACCTGCTGGTGCTGACGCGTCCGGACGTGATCGGTGCCATTGAAAAAGCCTACCTGGATGCCGGCGCCGACATTCTGGAAACCAACACCTTCAACGCCACCCAAGTGTCCCAGGCCGACTACGGCATGCAGGGCCTGGCGTACGAACTCAACGTAGAAGGCGCACGCCTGGCGCGCAAGGTGGCGGACGCCAAGACTCTGGAAACCCCGGACCGACCACGCTTCGTCGCCGGCGTGCTCGGTCCTACAAGTCGCACCTGCTCGCTGTCGCCTGACGTGAACAACCCCGGCTACCGCAACGTGACCTTCGATGAACTGGTGGAAAACTACACCGAGGCCACCAAAGGCCTGATCGAAGGCGGTGCCGACCTGATCCTGATCGAAACCATTTTCGACACCCTCAACGCCAAAGCGGCGATCTTCGCCGTACAAGGGGTTTACGAAGAGCTGGGCGTCGAATTGCCGATCATGATTTCCGGCACCATCACCGACGCCTCGGGTCGCACCCTCTCCGGCCAGACCACTGAAGCGTTCTGGAACTCCGTAGCCCACGCCAAACCGATCTCGGTCGGCCTGAACTGCGCCCTTGGCGCCAGCGAACTGCGTCCGTACCTGGAAGAGCTGTCGAACAAGGCCAGCACCCACGTGTCGGCGCACCCGAACGCCGGCCTGCCGAACGAATTCGGCGAGTACGACGAACTGCCATCGGAAACCGCCAAGGTCATCGAAGAATTCGCCCAAAGCGGCTTCCTGAACATCGTCGGCGGCTGCTGCGGCACCACACCGGGCCACATCGAAGCCATCGCCAAAGCAGTTGCCGGTTATGCGCCGCGCGAGATTCCCGACATTCCCAAGGCCTGCCGCCTGTCGGGCCTGGAACCGTTCACCATCGATCGCAGCTCGCTGTTCGTCAACGTCGGCGAACGGACCAACATCACCGGTTCCGCCAAATTCGCCCGGCTGATCCGTGAAGACAACTACACCGAAGCCCTGGAAGTCGCCCTGCAACAGGTCGAAGCCGGCGCCCAGGTGATTGATATCAACATGGACGAAGGGATGCTCGATTCGAAGAAGGCCATGGTGACCTTCCTCAATCTGATTGCCGGCGAACCGGACATCTCCCGCGTGCCGATCATGATCGACTCCTCCAAGTGGGAAGTGATCGAAGCCGGCCTCAAGTGCATCCAGGGCAAAGGCATCGTCAACTCGATCAGCATGAAAGAAGGCGTCGAGCAGTTCATTCATCACGCCAAACTGTGCAAACGCTACGGCGCCGCCGTGGTGGTGATGGCCTTTGACGAAGCCGGCCAGGCCGACACCGAAGCGCGCAAGAAAGAAATCTGCAAGCGCTCCTACGACATTCTGGTCAACGACGTCGGCTTCCCGCCGGAAGACATCATCTTCGACCCGAACATCTTCGCCGTGGCCACCGGCATCGAAGAACACAACAACTATGCTGTGGACTTCATCAACGCCTGCGCCTACATCCGCGACGAACTGCCGTACGCCCTGACCTCCGGCGGCGTGTCCAACGTGTCGTTCTCGTTCCGTGGCAACAACCCGGTGCGCGAAGCGATTCACTCGGTGTTCCTGCTGTATGCGATCCGCAACGGCCTGACCATGGGCATCGTCAACGCCGGCCAACTGGAGATCTACGACCAGATCCCGGTGGAACTGCGCGACGCCGTCGAAGACGTGATCCTCAACCGCACCCCGGACGGCACCGACGCCCTCCTCGCCATCGCCGACAAGTACAAGGGCGACGGCAGCGTCAAGGAAGCCGAGACCGAAGAGTGGCGCAACTGGGACGTCAACAAACGTCTGGAACATGCGCTGGTCAAGGGCATCACCACCCACATCGTGGAAGACACCGAAGAATCGCGCCTGTCGTTCTCGCGGCCGATCGAAGTCATCGAAGGCCCGTTGATGGCCGGGATGAACATCGTCGGCGACCTGTTCGGCGCCGGCAAAATGTTCCTGCCGCAAGTGGTGAAGTCCGCCCGTGTGATGAAGCAGGCCGTGGCCCACTTGATTCCGTTCATCGAACTGGAAAAAGGCGACAAGCCGGAAGCCAAGGGCAAAATCCTCATGGCCACGGTCAAGGGTGACGTGCACGACATCGGCAAGAACATCGTCGGCGTGGTGCTGGGCTGTAACGGCTATGACATCGTCGATCTCGGTGTGATGGTGCCGGCGGAGAAAATCCTGCAAGTCGCCAAAGAACAGAAATGCGACATCATCGGCTTGTCCGGTTTGATCACGCCTTCGCTGGACGAGATGGTTCACGTGGCCCGCGAAATGCAGCGTCAGGACTTCTATCTGCCGCTGATGATCGGTGGCGCGACCACCTCCAAGGCGCACACGGCGGTGAAGATCGAGCCCAAGTACAGCAACGACGCGGTGATCTACGTCACCGACGCCTCCCGCGCCGTGGGCGTGGCGACCCAGTTGCTGTCCAAGGAACTGAAGGCCGGTTTTGTCGAGAAGACCCGCCTGGAATACATTGACGTCCGTGAGCGTACCGCCAACCGCAGCGCCCGTACCGAACGCCTGAGCTACCCGGTGGCCATCGCCAAGAAGCCGCAGTTCGACTGGGGCAGCTACGAGCCGGTCAAACCGACGTTCACTGGCGCCAAGGTGCTGGACAACATTGATCTGAAAGTGCTGGCCGAATACATCGACTGGACGCCGTTCTTCATTTCCTGGGATCTGGCCGGCAAATTCCCGCGCATCCTGCAGGATGAAGTGGTCGGTGAAGCCGCCACCGCGCTCTACGCCGACGCCCAGGAAATGCTCGCCAAGCTGATCGACGAAAAACTCATCAGTGCCCGTGCGGTGTTCGGTTTCTGGCCGGCTAATCAGGTGCGCGACGATGACATCGAAGTCTACGGCGATGACGGCAAGCCATTGGCCAAGCTGCATCACTTGCGCCAGCAGATCATCAAGACCGACGGCAAACCGAACTTCTCCCTGGCCGACTTCGTCGCGCCGAAGGACAGCGGCGTGACCGACTACGTGGGTGGCTTCATCACCACCGCCGGGATCGGTGCCGAAGAAGTGGCCAAGGCCTATCAGGACGCGGGCGACGACTACAACTCGATCATGGTCAAGGCCCTGGCCGACCGTCTGGCCGAGGCGTGTGCGGAGTGGCTGCACCAACAGGTGCGTAAAGACTACTGGGGCTATGCCAAGGATGAGACGCTCGACAACGAGGCGCTGATCAAAGAGCAATACACCGGCATCCGCCCTGCCCCAGGCTACCCGGCCTGCCCGGATCACACCGAGAAAGCCACGCTGTTCAAGCTGCTGGACCCGGAAGCGGAAGAACTCAAGGCCGGCCGCAGCGGTGTGTTCCTCACCGAGCATTACGCCATGTTCCCGGCGGCGGCGGTCAGCGGCTGGTATTTCGCGCACCCGCAGGCGCAGTATTTTGCCGTGGGCAAGATCGACAAGGATCAGGTGCAGAGTTACACCTCACGCAAAGGTCAGGAGTTGAGCGTGACCGAGCATTGGCTGGCGCCTAACCTGGGCTATGACAACTGATACGGCGAGTTTGAAAGCCTGAACGAAGAACGGCCCCTGGAGTGATCCAGGGGCCGTTTTCTTTGATCAATCCGCTTACAGGCCGATGTCGGCGCGTTCGCGTTCGGTCAGTTGAATCGCCAAACCCAGCGACTCGACGTTATTGGTTTTACTCAACGCCGCTATTTCCGTCAGATAGTCCTCACTGAAGTCCGGATATCGCGTTTCGAGCGCCTCGGCAGCCTCTGCCTGGCGCTTGTCCAGTGCAGCATATTCATCCGGGTACTTGCGCTTCAGGTAATCGGTCCAGTATTCGCGCTGCACGATATCATCCATGAATTCACGGGTGTTTTCGGCATTGATGACGGCCGTGTAAGCAGCATCGATGTCATGGGCCGTCACACCTGATTCCCCCCGATACAGCATCGAGTCCGGTTGCGCCGGCAGTTCCAGCCGCTCGGTCAGCCCGATACGGTAGGCCAGGCGCACTTCGGCCGGATCCTTCTTTGGCGGGCGTTCGGCATGGGCCTTGGCAATTTCCTCGACTTTTCCAAGGCGGAACAGATTTCTGGAGAGTTTGAAAAGCTCCCTTCCCTCCTGATCAGCTACAACAGATTGCAAGGCATTGAATACGAACACCTTGACCTCCAGATCGCTGAACCGAAGAATTCGGCCATCCCCGCAGGTGTAGCCGCGCTCTGAACGGAGGAACAGGTCCTTGCGCAAATCGGTGTTGCTTCGAGCCGCATCGAGTACTTGCCAGACTCGACGGGTGAGATCAGCACGGTCACTCATGAAATCCCTGGTGTGCCTGAGTTGCGAGAGCAGATGAAAGAAATCTTGCCCGCCCTCTTCATCCTTCAGGCTATCCCACGTGGCTTCCTTGTCGGCGGTCGATTCCCCGGCGCCTTCCATCCAGCGCTCTTTCTGCTCATCCTCGGGTTCGTCCTCGCCCTCTTCACCGGAAGAATGATCGTTGCCATCCCACTCATCCTGCTCATAGTCCTCGATCATCTGGTCGATCTCGTTCAGGTTATAACCCAGACTATTGCCGGACCGGCGTGCATACTCCTGCAAATACCGGAGTTCATCCGCCGACAGTACGTTATCGGTGAGATTGGTACCTCTCATCAGTTCGTCATGACCGGTTGTGGCCTCTGCCGGTAGCTCCCTCAACTGGTTGTAGCTCAAATTCAGTGTTCTCAGTGCGGGCAGTTCCAGCACACCTTCCGGCCACGCACTCAAGTCGTTGTCATTCAAGTCCAGGGTATCGAGCCGCGTGAGCCCACTGACATCGATCGTCTGCAGGCGGTTTTCGCTCAAGTCCAGCCAGCGCAGGCCGGTCATACGGGTGATCTGGCGTTGCAGTGGCTCGCTGCTGGTGAAGTTGTTATGGGCCGCTTCCAGGCGCTCCAGTCGCGCAAGTCCGGTAATGGCGCTCGGCATGCTATCCAGGCCATTGCGATTGAGCATCAGGGTGTGCACCTGACCAAAAGCGCTGAAAAAAGGGTCGAGCCCTTGTCCCCCTGAACTGACCCCCGTCAGGTTCAGCGTTCCGACGTGGCTGAAATCGCCGGACAAAGCGGGCAGCCCCCCCAGGGGAATATCACTCAAGTCGAGCAGGCTGCCGCGGTTTTCCTCCGAGACCGCCAGTGCGCCTCGCAACCGCTGACGCCACACAGCCAAAATCCGGTCGGCGGCGCGACGGCGATAGGTCGACGACACCCGATAATTTCCTTCGCGATAGGTGCGGATGTTGATCCAGTCATTGAGCTGCTGCCTCAAGGTTTCGAGCTGCAGACGCCATTGCGTGATTTGGCTGTCGATCTCCAGAAACGGCAAGCCCTTTGTCCGCAAAAGCTCGATGACCTGTTCGGCGGTTTGTTCGGTCAGGGCCGGGTCCAGCCGTTGCAGGCGGGCCACCAGGGAAAACGCCGGATCGTTTCGGTTCAGGTCCGTCGCCAAAGGCCCAAGAAGATCGCGATTGATCGAATCCTGGGTTTCCTCACCGGAAAAATACTCCGGCTCACCACCCGTGCCCCCCTCCAGCAGCACATCCGGCGGAATACCAAGCGTGTTACCACTGCGCCGGGCAAAAGCCTGCACCTGGGTAAACGCTTCGGTGGTCAATTTGCAACCGCGAAGGTTGGTGTTGAACAGCAGACTGTCGTGCCCGCTCCACGCCTCGCTCGGCACGGCACTGATTGCGCTGTAACCCAGTTCCAGGCGCTTGAGCCCTGGCAGGTTCAATATCCCAACCGGCCAGTCACGAACGGCGGTGTGGCCCAGGTCCAGGGTTTCCAGACTGCTCAGCCCCGAGACATCCAGCGTGCGTACCGGGTTGTATTGCAGGTTCAAGTGTTGGAGTTTTTCCAGCGCGTTCAAGCATTGCTGAACAGGTGGCGTCACAAGGATCTGGTTACGCGAAGCATTCAACGTGGTGAGGTCCGACAAACCTTCCAGAGCTGACGGAAACCCGGCCAGGGCGTTATTGCTGAGATCCAGCTCGCGCAGACCGGAAAAACGCCTCAGAAAATCATCGAGCTCATCGAGTGGCGCCCTGACGCCCCCCATGCGCAAGGTCGATACATGAGCGAAGGCATTTTCCGGAAGTACGGGCAAGCCACCCAGGGCGACACCCGACAGGTCAAGAGTCGAGGCCGACTCGCTGGAGTTCAACCTCCAGGAAGGCCCGGGCACCGATGCCTGGGGCTCGTACTGCGCTCGCAAGCCGTTACGCCAGTTGGATTTGAGCTTTTGCGCCGTCGAAAATAGAGCCTGCGAGTCAACCTGACGCTGATCGACACTGAGTGTGCGGGATTGCCAGGTAACGAGTACCTGGTCCAGCTCACGCTCTTGCCGACGCAACTGCCCGACACGATTGAGCATCGCATCATTGGAGTCTCCAATCCGGCGGAACTGCTCGGCGGCGTTGGTAACCGGATGCGACAGTACACGGCTTACAGCTCCACGGCAGTAGCTGTCGACCATCCTGTCGACGTCAACCAGATGCCCGGGGTTATCCTTGAGCCAGGCGTAGGTCGCCATGAAGGATTCGTGGGTGAGCGTCGACCAATCCATCGTCAAGCCTCGCCACAGACGCTCATGCCCCTGAAGCAATTCGGTGGGCAGTGAATGAAGATAACTGCCTTGCAGGTTCAGTTGCTCCAGATGCTCAAGACCCAGTACGCCGACAGGCCACTCGATCAATTGCGCCCCGGACAGGTTCAGCCCACGCAGCCTGGTCAGCCGGGAAACATCGATGCTGTTGAGATAACCCGAACCCAATAGATTCAACCGTTCAAGCTGCGGCATTGCGTTCAAGCGCGCCTGAAATTCGACCGGGTATCGCAGGCGGTAGCCTTGTACCGTCAGCTCGGTGAGTGATTGCAAATCCGCTAGCGCGTCGGGTAAACCATCGAGTTCGCTTAGTCGTACCGTGAGCTTCTTCACCTCGGAGAAGCGCTGCAGTAGCGTCGCAGCCTGGTGGCCGGTGAAGTCCTGCCCGCCGATCAGCAACTCGCTGACTTGCGAAAACCCGTCCGGCAACGGCGGCAGTTCTGCCAGGTTTTGCAGATCCAGCCGTTGGTACGCATCTCCTGTTCCAAGGAGTGACCGCTGCCAGCAATCGACGATTCGGTCTGCGACCTGTCGCCGCCCGACCGGCCTCAAGGGCGTCGCATCCGCAGGTTGAGTGTCTTGTGCAACCCATCCATCCAGGGAACTGCGCAGAGCTTCAAGTTCCCGAGCCTTGGTGTTCAGCAGATGAAGCGTCTGTTGCTCGGTCTTGCCCTCCATCAGGCATCGATAAACAAAGAGCTCGGCCTCCAGCTCCTGCGCTCCGGGAAAAATATCCTGCACCCGCGCGATGAGCGAAGAGGCCACCTTGCTCCCTGCTCCACGCCCGCTCAGGAGATAGCCCATTCGGCCGTCCGCTAACCGCATCGGTGGTTTGAACCAGGGTTTGATCGGACGCTGCCCAAGGGCGAGCGCCATGTCGCTACGATGATCGAAGGCGTATTGCCGCAACATGTTTTCCAGATCGGCACTCTGTCCGACATGGGGCAATTTCAGGGATTGGCGTGCACTGTCCGGCAAGGCATGCATGATCGAGGCATAAAAATTGCGACCATGACGGGGAACACTGTTGAGGGTCTCCCCTCGCTCGTTGAAGGCCTGGTAACCGCTAGACTGTTTGACCAGAGATTTACGAAAGGGAGCGTCTTCACTGCCGATGCTGTCGAACAACTGACCGCTCAGCCCGCCATCGCGTACCTCCAGCCTCACATCAGTCGGCCAGCCCGGCAACTTCTCCAGTGCGTGCAGCGCCAGCCTGTCGCTATCGGCTGCCGCCATGCTGTCCAGGTGCAGGCCGGCCAGGGCGCGGTTCAGCCGGCTTTGCTGTACGTACCAGCGGGCTTCTTCGGCCAGCCGCAAGGGCACCCGTTGACTGTCGCGCATTCTGGCGCGCTCCAGATCGCTGGCATTGGCCAGCAATTCGGTGGCGGCCTCTGTCGACAGCCCCGAATGGTGTCGTTTGAACAGTTGCACCAAAGGCTCGTCCGACGTCTCGCTCCCATAGAGATTGTCGAACAGCGCCGTTTTTTTGCTCAGTGCCAGCTCCCCGAGCCGTTCCCTGAGCACAGCCCCCCGCAACGAGGGAACCCGAGCGCCCTGTTCGCCGAGCAGGCCGGTGATCTCCTGCTCATTGAGCCCCGCCAGTATCCGCTCGGGAAACCCCGCCCCCGTCACTTCGCCGCGGCTGAGTTCGATCGTATCCGCCGCTGGACCGTCCTGGACACCGTACCGGGTCGAAGGCCCCAGCTCTGGTGTCCCGTCGAAAACCTCCAGAGCGCGACCGGGCGGCCAGCCCGGCAACTCGCTGACAAAAGGCAGAAGATGGGTGTAATCATCGTTAATGGGCTGATCACTGCGCACTTGCCGGATCAGATCGTTCACCTGCCGATCGACCTTGAACTGACGCAAGGCATCACGAAGCAACGGCGGGGTTGGCAGATTGTCGACGTGCATCTTGCGTAATACATCGTCGTCGATACCGCTGACATCGGCGATGCGTTCAAGCTCCTGATCGGTGAAGCTTTCGGTTTCCTGGCCCATGCGCCGTAACAGGGTCCTGCGATCCCATTCCAGGGGACGTTCCAGGCTGTGGCGCCAGGCACCGCGACCATTGTGTTGCATCAGCGGCTGATAAGCGTCCGGGTTGGACGGATGCTTGATACGCCATTGCTGCGCCTCACTGTCGAAGGTCTTTTCATAGACGTGACCTTCCAGCTTGATGCAGATCTTGCCGCCGATCTCATATTGTCCCAACGCATTGGAGCTGGCCTGGGGATCGAGGGTCAGCGTGCTTCGGTAAGGTGTAAGGTCCGGCTTCCACAACCGCGCTTCACCATTGGGCAATTTGACCGGCACCAACCCGTCGACCCAGCGAGAAACCTGAATGGTCGGTGCCTTGTTCGCCACCGCTCCCGCTACACCCAGCGCAGCCATGAAGGCAACATTCATGGCCACAGATTCGAGATGCGACCAAGCCTCATCACTATCACCGTCCTCCCAGGCCTCAATGCCCTCAAAGACCTCGACGGACAATTGCACAGCGGCGACGGCCATCATCACTTCCCCAAGCCCGGGTACGAAAAAAGCCGCGACGTTGAGAAAGTCCAGGCCCAACTCGGCGTAATGCTTGAGTCGCGCCCAGAATGCTTCGTTGTCCACATCCTCGGTGGGCACTGCCAGCAGGCGTGCATTGGCTTTCAATCGCTGCAGATGCCGGGCGTGGAGTTCGCCGAACAGCTCGCTACCGAAGAAAGTTTCCTTGAGCCGCAGATTGGCCTCGTCATCATAGATCTGCTCATAACGGCCTCGGCGACCGGCGTCGGCGTTCCATTTGTAGGTAAACAGCCCCTCCTTGACCCTGCCGATAAAACGAGCCGACTCATCGTGCTTCACCCATCCCGTGAGAAGACGCTGGTATTGCGCCGAGCGCACGTTGAGCCGCAAGTCCTGCTCGAACGCCTTGAACGAGGCGTACTCCTTGATGGGGTACAACGGTGCACCCGGGATGTAGACGATGATCCGCTCTTCATTTGCACTCAGCTTTTTTTTCAGCAGCGGTATCGGATTGAGCGGTAACAAGGAGGTCCAGGGCTCGCCTCTTTCAAGCAGTTGCCGGGTCCCTCGAGCGGCTGTGCCGATGATGACAATCTCGCTCAACGACGAGCCGAGCATTTCCAGTTGACTGTAGACGATCGGCCGCCCATTGAACGTCGGCCTGGGCTGGTCATTCAGTATTGCCAGCAAGGTTTCATAGCCCGCCTGGGTGATTTCGTCCTTGATGCGTGCGATATGCACACGCATTTCCATTGCAGCCTTCTGTGCCGCGATCATTTGCTCGCGCACCCGGGCCTTGCTGGCTGCAGAATCGAATGTCGCGTCGAGGTGATCCTGATACTGCTTGCCCAGATCAAGGTCGCGACACAGGGTCGAGAACGCGGCGGGCGTTATGGCGAGTTTCTCGGTGTACCGGTGACGCGCCGCTCGCGAGCCGTCCCTCTTGGTCTCCCCGTAGTACTCGGTGCGCAAAGCCCCGAGTGGCGCGATCGCACTTGTTTCGCCGAGGGCCACCTCGTCGAATGCCATGCCTGCTTCGAAGTTGCCCAGCGCTGCCTGCAACAACGATTGCTTGATGGGCGGTTGGCGATAGCGCAAGTGATACAGCTGGGTGTTTTTCAGATCCAGCTCGGCCGCGAACGTCTTTCGCAGCGCATCTTTGAGCAATGGTTCGCAAAAATCGGTGATCCCTTTCAGGTCCTTGAGGGTCCTGGCCAGGGCGTCATTGGCGGCGCGGCTGCGCGCCTGGCTATCGCGCAAGCGCTGGCGCAGCTCGGGCGTCGCGCGTGCAAACCAGCCAGGGTTGGCGTGAGCGGGTAACTGGCCGGGTACCCTGCTACGACCGAGCGCCTTGAGGTTGGCGGCGGTCGCATGGTTGATCCAGGCGGGCAGCCGGTCTTTGATCAGTTCGGTGTGCAAGCCGCTGTCTGCGGATGAGTCCATTCCAGACACGATGATTCTCCTGATGTCAGTGTTGAAACATCAGGAGATCACGACCGCGCACTCGCTCTGCGGTACATAATTATTTGATAAACATTGCCCGGACGACGAATTCACTCCCTGCAAGCGTGGCATTGACTATCCTCATCACACCACTATCAAACCGCAGTCAGAGGCTTTTATGGACGATCCGAACAACAAGCCGCCCACCTTCTGGCAGATGCTGCACAGTGTCATGGCGGCGGCTTTCGGGGTACAGAGCGGCAAGAACCGGGCGCGCGACTTCACCCACGGTAAACCGAGTCACTTCGTGATTCTGGGGATTCTGTTCACGGCGGTGTTCGCCCTGACGCTGTTCGGCATCGTCAAACTGGTGCTGCACCTGGCAAGGATCTGAGCCTGCTTCCAGGCCAATCAGTGCATCAGGATTTGCAAGCTGAACGGGTAGCGATACGACGTCGGTCGCCCCTTGGCCGAGAGTTTCTGGAAATCCACGCCATAATCCTGAGTAGCACTCAACGCCAGTAACCGCTTGGCTTGTGCCCGATCGATCAGTTGCAACAACGGAATCTGCCGGTCGCGCCCGCCATACTGACTGATGTCCACACCCTGATCGTAGTCATGCAGTTGCACCAGGGCCCACCCCCCCAGAGTGAAGTGCCCGCCCAACAGCACACTCAAACGCCCATCCAACAGCGCCTGTAACGCGGTCGGTGAATTGTTGATAGCGCTGAACAGTACATCCTTGCCGGGTTGGCCGCCCGTTTCGGCGTAGGCCTGCATGGCGCCAAAGGCCATTTCATCGTTGGCCGACCAGACCAGCGACGTTTGCGGATAACGCTTGAACAATAACCTGGCCTGTTCGTAAGCTCGTTCACGGGTCCAGCCACCATAGACCAACTGGCGCAACCGCACTTCAGGGTGTTCGGCCAATGCCCGCATCATGCCCTGCTCACGCTGTTGCGCGGCGGGCGTGATCTTCAGGCCGGAAAAGGCCACGAGATCAATGACCTCGCCGGGTGCGACCGGGCGATGCAGACGAATCAACTCCTTGAGCATCAGGTAGCCGCCCTCTTCATTGTTGGGCACCAGGCTGCCCAACCAATCGGGATACTTGTCCGGCTGGGCACCGAGCAGGCGCATCTGGTCTGCGGTCAGGGCGTTGTTGACCAAAAACAGCTTCACGCCACTGCCTTGAGCCAGACGCAGGATTTCGGGCGCGACATACAGTTCGTTGACGAACACCAGATAGTCCGGCCGGTTCGGCCCTTGCAGGGCTTCACGGGCCTGCTTGAGCGTGGTTTCAGCGTTTCGCTCGGAATACCGGATGTGCAAATCCATGCCAAGGTTCTTGGCCGCGGCCTGCATGAACTGCGAGTAACTGACCCAGAACACCTCTTGGGTGGTCCCAGGATTGAGGAACAATACGGACGCCGCCTGGGCGCACGGTCCCAGGACCGTACCAAGCGCCAGCACTACACCACAGAAAAACTTCAACATTTAATCGTCCGAGCCCCCGAAAATTCGCCGCGCATTATAGCCAGCGAAGTCCCTTGAAACGGCGCTTATTCCGGCATTTATCCGACGATTGTCGGCGCCGGGCCCGGACGAGGTCGTTTATTGATGGCTGACCCAGAACACTGCTGTACCCACGACCAGGATGATCAGGAACAAAATCGCCCAGGCATCGACCGTGCTATCGCTTTTCCTTGCTTTGGTTGGGTTGCTCATTGCATCGCCTCTTGTCGGTTTTATCGGTGACTGCATAAAGACTCGAGCACAGTTAAGACGATGATTGCCCGCACCACAAATGAGGGCTTTACCACGACGATTCTCATTAGTCGTTTTGGTTCTTTGCATATACTCAAACATCACTTTTGCGCATAACTGCAAACTGGTATCTTGCGTCGGCTCCGTTGGGAGTGCGCGGCCGTGCGCGCAGAATTGCCGAGGCAGAATCGGATTACAGCAAGCGATCACGCAGCTGCATCCGACCAGCCCAAGCCTGAGAACAGGACTTATATGTACGTATACGACGAGTACGATCAGCGGATCATCGAGGACCGCGTCAAGCAGTTCCGTGATCAGACCCGACGCTATCTGGCAGGCGAGCTGAGCGAAGAAGAATTCCGCCCCCTGCGCCTGCAAAATGGCCTTTACATCCAGCGCTTTGCCCCGATGCTGCGGGTGGCGGTGCCTTATGGCCAACTCACGTCGCGCCAGACGCGAATGATGGCCAAAATTGCCCGCGACTATGACAAGGGCTACGCCCACATCAGTACCCGGCAGAACGTACAGTTCAACTGGCCGGCCCTGGAAGACATCCCGGACATCCTGGCGGAGCTGGCGACCGTGCAGATGCACGCGATCCAGACCAGCGGCAACTGCCTGCGCAACGTCACCACCGACCAGTTCGCCGGTGTCGCGGCCGACGAGTTGATCGACCCGCGTCCATGGTGCGAAATCGTCCGTCAGTGGACCACCTTCCACCCGGAATTCGCCTACCTGCCGCGTAAATTCAAAATCGCCATCAACGGTTCGACGTCCGACCGTGCGGCCATCGAAGTCCATGACATCGGCCTTGAGCCGGTGCACAACGCTGCGGGCGAGCTGGGTTTCCGTGTGCTGGTCGGTGGCGGTCTGGGCCGTACACCGGTGGTGGGCGCGTTCATCAACGAGTTCCTGCCGTGGCAGGACCTGTTGAGCTACCTCGACGCCATTCTGCGGGTCTACAACCGCTACGGCCGTCGCGACAACAAGTACAAGGCGCGGATCAAGATTCTGGTCAAGGCCCTGACACCTGAAGTGTTCGCGCAAAAAGTCGACGCGGAAATGGAACACCTTCGCGGTGGCCAGACCACGCTGACCGACGCCGAAGTGCATCGCGTGGCCAAACACTTTGTCGATCCGGACTACAAGGCTCTGGAAAACCAGACAGCCGAACTGGCCGAGCTCGACAAACAGCACCCGGGTTTCGCCCGCTGGCGCATCCGCAACACCCTGGCCCACAAGAAGCCGGGTTATGTGGCAGTCACCCTGTCCCTGAAACCGACCGGCGTTGCGCCGGGCGACATCACCGACAAGCAGCTCGATGCCGTTGCCGACCTCGCCGACCGTTACAGCTTCGGTCAGTTGCGCACCTCCCACGAGCAGAACATCATTCTGGCCGATGTCGAGCAGAGCCAGTTGTTCGCCATGTGGGGCGAGTTGCGCGAGCAAGGTTTCGCCACGCCGAACATCGGCTTGCTGACCGACATCATCTGCTGCCCGGGCGGCGACTTCTGTTCCCTGGCCAACGCCAAGTCGATCCCGATCGCCGAATCCATCCAGCGCCGTTTCGACGATCTGGACTACCTGTTCGACATCGGCGAGCTGGACCTGAACATCTCCGGTTGCATGAACGCCTGTGGTCACCACCACGTCGGCCACATCGGCATTCTCGGCGTGGACAAGAAAGGCGAAGAGTTCTACCAGGTGTCCCTGGGTGGCAGCGCCAGTCGCGATGCGAGCCTGGGCAAGATCCTCGGCCCGTCCTTCGCCCAGGAAGCCATGCCTGACGTGATCGAGAAGCTGATCGACGTGTACATCGAACAACGTACCGAAGACGAGCGCTTCATCGACACCTATCAGCGTATCGGCATCGACCTCTTCAAGGAGCGCGTCTATGCAGCGAATAATTAAGAACAACGAAGTCGTCGACGAAACCTGGCACTTGCTGCCGAAAGATTTCAACATCGACGAGATCAGCAACTGCGACGACCTGATCGTCCCGCTGCAACTGTGGCGCGAACACAGCCGCATGCTCAAGGCCCGCGATGGCGGCCTGGGTGTGTGGCTGGATGCCGACGAAGAAGCTGAAGAAATCGGTGACGACGTGGCGAACTTCCAGATCATCGCCCTGAACTTCCCGGCCTTCACCGACGGCCGCAACTACTCCAACGCCCGCCTGCTGCGTGACCGTTATGGTTTCAAAGGCGAACTGCGGGCGATTGGCGATGTGCTTCGCGACCAGCTGTTCTACATGCATCGCTGCGGTTTCGACGCCTTTGCCTTGCGCGCCGATAAAGACCCGTACGAAGCCCTGGAAAGTCTCCAGGACTTCTCGGTGACCTATCAGGCCGCCACCGATGAACCGCTGCCGCTGTTCCGTCGCCGTTGACCGTGATGCCTTGAGCCCGCATTGTCGGGCTCAAGGCTTGACGCTACCGGGGTCAATCCACCTCCATTGGAAACGGCCGCCCCATCGCCACCCAGTCCCCATATAGCCTCGCTCGGTTTTCCAGTGACATGAAAATCGCCATTGGATTGTCTGCATCGTCTTCGGCCAGTTCGACGTCACGACTCAAGCGGGTCCATAACTCATCCGAAGCGTCTGCCTCACTCAACAGTCGCCAGGCGCGTGCCTGAATTTCCTCGTAGTTGACCAGGAAATCCGGCGTAAGGCTTACGCCATCCATGACTCGCAAGAAACGTGTGCCAGAGGGTTTGGCGGCCAGACGCTGCCAGATCGCCAGTCGCGCGTCCCGCTGCTGTTCTTCGATGTCCCGCAGCCAGGCTTCGGGCTCGCCGTAGTCGGCATGCGGTTCGCTCAACCACAGGTTGATACCGGTTCGCTCACGGTGGTCTATCAACCGCCACAGTGTGTCTTCATCCGTCAACGGGTTGCCGCCCATTTGTACCCGCCCTCGAGCAATGGCTTGATTGATGACGGCCTGGGGTATTCGGGCTATGCGGTTGTCGCGCAGGTCGAGCGAAGTCAGGTACGGCTGATCCATGATCCCGATCGGGCACGTGGTAATGCCGCTGTTTCTCAGGTTCAGCCGACGCAAATCAGTCATTCCCAGGACCAACGGCGGGACATCAAGCGGGTTGTCACTCAGATCCAGGTCTTGTAGCCGGATCATGCCACTCAATTGCGAAGCGGCGCGGTCAGTGAAGGTCAGGTCACAGAAACGTAAATTCAGTGAGGTCAGGTCGTGCAATCGTGCCATCGACGGTGGTAACGCCCTGATTAGCTGATCTTCAGCGTTGAGGACCTGAAACGCACTCAGGTCGACCCCTTCCAGATTGAGCATCCGCAGGTTTGGAAAGCTCTCGAGAAAGTCATTCAGGCTCTCACGTTCGGTCACCTGAATACGTCGCATCGACAACTCGATCACTTCGTTGAACCTGACGTTGAGCGCAGGCAAGCGATGGTAGTCCTCGAATGCCAAGTCCATTCTGTACCCCACCAGTTGCCCATTGGCGTAAACCCGATTGCCCTGGAGCGCGCGCTTTTGCCATATAGACACCAACTCGACGGCAAGTTCGGTTCTGGTGTCGTGCTCAGTCGCCATCACCGCTTGCACCTGTTCGGCGTTATGGATCGCAATCTGCCGGGCGTTCATTCCCTGCGCCGCCTCATCGTCGGCGGTCAGAACAGGGATATCCATGTCGTCGATGTCTTGGGCAACCTGGTCGATCCAGGCGCTCAGGTCGGCGTTCAGTTGCTGCAATTGCTGTTTCAGACCATCAATGTGCGCCTGTGCACCGGCGCCCACCCGCTGCAAAAGCTCATCGGCCTCGGCATTGCTGAAATCCGGATAGATGCCCTGAAGCTGTAGCCGCATCATCTGCTGCGTCAGCGCTTCGGCCTGGGCTGTCGTCGGGAAACCGCCGCCGCGCAACCCTTGCGTTTCGAAGGGCAAACCGGTGTCCATCCTGCCCAGCCCGGTCATCAGTTCGGAACGGGACAACGCCCGCTCGCCGATGTAACCCTTCAAGGCGCCAACCGGGTCCACTGCGGGCAACAGCAAAGCAGCGCGCTCCGAATCGGACAGAACGCCGAGTACCGCCTCATGGAAATCCGTACGTTTTGCAACGTTGACCACCTCGTAGCGCTGACTGGCGGTTTTGATCAGGCGTCGCACATCGGTGGATTCGAGTGGGCCGCAACGATCCAGCACCCGCCCATTGAGAGATGCATCGAGCACGTCGATACGCAGCCCCTTCGGCCAACCGGGCAGGTTTGGCAGTGAATGCAACGCCAGCGTGTCCGACTCGGGATTTCTCATCGAGCGCAGATAAAGCCCCTCATAGGCACGATTCAAGCGCACATGCTGCTGGTACTGTCGGGCTTTGCTGTCGAGGCGACTGAACAGTCTCTTTGCCTCCACCATGTCAGGCGATGACTGGAGGTCCACGCCATAACGGTCGAGCATTTGCTCCACGGCGCTTTTTGGCAGGTCGGGATATTGCCGTTGAAACAGGCCGACCCAGTCATTATCCGACTGCTGCAAGGCCTGGTAGCGGCTGTTGAACAGCGCTGTGCGTTCGCCATCGGCGAGGTGTTCAAGATCCTGGTCGATCCGAAAGCGGCTGATGGTGTCGCCGAGCAACGGCGTGGGCGGACGCCCCGTGTGCATCACCCGCAGCATGTCGTTGTCGACCGCACTGATTTTGCCGATCTGTGCCAGCGTTTCGTCACTGAAGCCAGCTACCGACGAACCGATTCCCCGAAGCAACTCCCGGCGACTCATCGCTTCGGCGGGCAATGGCGCCGGAGGTGCGTTTACAGGCAGATCGGGAACAGATTTGCCAACCGGTTCCTGACCTGCATCGATGGGCTCACGCCCTCTCTCGAGCGGATTCGCGGCCTCGGCACCTTCGACCCCATGCGCCGCGCCTGCTGCTGCCAATGGCAGCGCATTAAGCAAACCGAACACTGTGCGAGTCACCCCCTCCGAGCGTTGTGTCGACGTCTCGCCGTTGACCGCCTGGTCCAGGCCATAACCGGCATCGATCAGCCCAGCCAGTGCCAGCAGCCCCTCGCCCCCCGGAACAAACAACGCCAACGGACCGAAACGATTGACCCATTGCACGATCGGTTCGACGACTGCACTCAAGTTGTCCCGGTTGACCTGCGCGTCGTCACGAATGCTGTCAACGCTGGCCTGAGCCGCGCGCTTCATGGTCAGCACCAATTGGGCGAAAGGATCGATGAGTGAGGAAGGCTGCTCGAAACCAACGTATTGAGCAGGGTCCCAGTAGCCATCGTCGTTAAACAGGCCGGCCGTTTTAGTCAGCCGGTGTTTATTCGGGTAGACCACCATGCCTTCCAGCGCCGTCAACACGCCGGCGTGGAAGGTGCCATCCTCGCGATCCGCCTCGGCAAAGTGACTCGCCAGCGCCCGCTTCGTGTCATCGCCCTTGCCCTGCGCCACGATCCAGCGCTGCAAATGTGCAGCATCGATGAACTCATGCAACGGCGATGAATTGCCGGGGATGTATAACAAAATCCTCGAGCCGGAGCGTTCGCGCCAGGTCCAGATGTCCGTCGCCGTATAGCGATAAAGCTCAAGGCGCCCGACCATGATCGAGGAAGGCATCCGGGTCGGTGCCTGCAACTGCTTGAGGGTCAGCGTGCCCCAGGCTTGATGCGATGGCAGTCCCGCCGCCTGCAGGGCCAGCTCCAGGCCTTGCTGGCTAAGGCTGTTTTCATGGCGTTGCAACCAGGCACTCATGACAAATGCGGCTTTGACCGAAGTCCTCAGCGGGTAGGACTTGGCGGCCATGATCGCCTCATCCGAGGGCCATGCTCGCTCAAGATAGGCCTGGTACAAATCCTTGAGCTCCAGCGTCCAGACCCATTGCTTGAAGTCGGCGGGTTTCAGGGGAATTTGCGTGAGTGGCCCATAGGTTTGCGGAACGGTCTGGCGATAGACCCCTTCATAGGTCTGGTGGTTGCCGCTGCCGTGATTAGCGAACTCGTCGACATGCTCGACGATACGCACGGACGGACCGATGTCGGGTGGGGTGTACAAGCCAAAGGCGGTTTCGCCGAAGCGTCCGTCCCCCACCGTTTGGTAATCGCCGAGCAGCGCCTGCAGCAATGTCCGGGAATTGGCCACCTGGCCTTGATGGATGCCGTTCTGTGCAGGATGTCCTTTGTAGTTGTAGTCGAGGGTAACCAACAAAGCCGTGTGCGGATCGATGTCCCGTCCCCATTTGTCCTTGAACAGATCCACGCCAAACTGGCCCGGTGTTTGCGGCCGCGCAGTGTCTACGACAGCGCGCAGTTCGTCGCGCATTCCCGGAGCCGGGACCGGTTCCGGGAGGTTCATCTGGTTAAGCGTTGAGTCACTCATGGTGCAGTCCATTGCAGTCAGTCGAGGACGTCTACAGTAAACCGGCATGGATGGGTAGGAAGCCGGAAAGGTCCCCGAAACCGCGAGGAAAATTCTCCGATGAAGACAGAAAAGAACCGCCCAAAACGACGAAACCAGGCAGTCCATGTGGGAGCGGGCTTGCTCTCGAAAGCAATGGCCCAGTCAACATTGAAGTCGTCTGACACACCGCCTTCGCGAGCAAGCCCGCTCCCACAGGTTTCGCACCTTGATTGACTGGCATTAGGTAAAGCCCGGTTTCGTCGGTTTTTTACCAGAAGCGTTGTTGGGTCAAGCGGCTCCACCAGCTCAGTAAAATGCGATCGATCGAACCGCTGGCCGCGATGCCGATGCGTTCTTGCAGGCTTTTACGTTCGGCGTAATGCAGATGATAGAGCTCAGACTGTTTGGCTCGTTCGGCAAGGTATTCGTCGCTGGTCTTGAGCTCGTCCACCAGCTGCTTGTCGAGTGCCGAAACACCGAGCCAGATTTCACCGGTGGCCACTTCGTCGATGGCCAGTTGCGGGCGATAGCGGGAAACGAAGTTCTTGAACAACTGATGAGTGATGTCCAGCTCTTCCTGGAACTTCTCGCGGCCCTTCTCGGTGTTTTCGCCAAACACCGTCAGGGTGCGCTTGTACTCGCCGGCCGTCAGTACTTCGAAGTCGATGTCGTGTTTTTTCAGCAGGCGATTGACGTTCGGCAACTGTGCCACCACGCCGATCGAGCCGAGGATCGCGAACGGTGCGCTGATAATCTTCTCGCCGATGCACGCCATCATGTAGCCGCCGCTGGCCGCGACCTTGTCGATGCACACGGTCAACGGCACACCGGCTTCACGGATCCGCGCCAGTTGCGAGGATGCCAGGCCATAGCTGTGAACCATGCCGCCGCCACTTTCCAGGCGCAACACCACTTCGTCCTTTGGCGTGGCGAGGGTCAGCAGCGCGGTGATTTCGTGGCGCAGGTTTTCAGTGGCCGACGCCTTGATGTCGCCGTCGAAATCCAGCACGAACACCCGCGGCTTGGCCTCGGGTTTCTTCTTTTGCTTTTTCTCGGTTTTCGCCTGGGACTTGCGCAGGGCCTTGAGCTGATCCTTGTCGAGCAAGGTTTGCTCCAGGCGCTCGCGTAGCCCTTTGTAGAAATCATTGAGTTTGCTGACTTGCAACTGGCCGGTCGACTTGCGCCGGCCTTTGCTGCGCAACGCCGCAAAACTGGCCAGGACCACCAGAATGGCGATTACCAGGGTCACGGTCTTGGCCAGAAAAATGGCGTACTCGGACAAAAGCTCCACAGGGACTCCTTCAAGACGATGCGCGGCATAAACACGCGCGGGATACCTCCAGCATACCCATGCACCGGCCCGACGACCAGCCGTGAAACCTCTGGCAACAGGCCTGTAACGGGCATTTCAAACAAGCGTATGTTTTTTCATTGACAGCTCACCGTCATCCTCATAACCTCGCCAAACCTTCAACGTACCGGGATGACGCGGACGTGGGCAGCATCTACTTGATTCGACATGGCCAGGCCTCCTTTGGTGCAGACGACTATGACGTTCTGTCGCCGACCGGTATTCGTCAGGCAGAAGTCCTCGGCCAGCACCTGGCCGAACTCGGTGTCCGCTTCGATCGCTGCCTGTCGGGCGACCTGCGCCGCCAGCAACATACCGCCTGCAGCGCGCTGGAACAGCTCACCGCCGTCGGTTTGCCGGTGCCGACGCTGGAAATCGATTCCGCGTTCAACGAATTCGACGCCGACGCGGTGATCCGTGCCCTGCTGCCGGCCATGCTGGAAGACGAGCCCGAAGCGCTGGATGTCCTGCGCAACGCCGCGCAAAACCGTGCCGAGTTCCAGCGCATCTTCGCCCTGATCATCGAGCGCTGGCTCGCCGGCACCTATGACACACCGGGCCTGGAAAGCTGGCTGGGCTTCGTCGAACGTGTGCAGGCCGGCCTGCAACGGCTGCTCGAACACGCCGACAACACCCAGAAAATTGCCGTGTTCACCTCCGGCGGCACCATCACCGCCCTGCTCCACCTCATTACGCAAATGCCTGCCAGGCAGGCCTTTGAACTGAACTGGCAAATCGTCAACACCTCGCTCAACCTGCTCAAGTTTCGTGGTCGCGAGGTGGCCCTGGCTTCCTTCAACAGTCATACGCACCTGCAACTGCTGAAGGCCCCGGAACTCATCACGTTTCGCTGAGTCCGGACTATTGTGACCCTGGCTGTAATCACCCAGCTCTAATTACCCAAGAAAGGATCGAACCATGACCTCCGTAGCTGATGCCGTACAAGCAATGAAAGCCAAGTTCAACCCAGCCGCTGCTGCCGGTCTGGACCTGGTATTCGGTTTCCGCATCGACGACACCAAGAACTTCTCGTTGATCGTCAAAGACGGCACCTGCGAGCTGCAAGAAGGCGAGAACCCGGACGCCCAGGTCACTCTGGTGATGGACGGCGAAACCCTGGAAGGCATCGTCAGCGGCGAAACCGACGGCATGCAAGCGTTCATGGGCGGCAAACTGCGCGCTGAAGGCGACATGATGCTGGCCATGAAACTGTCCGAGCTGTTCCCGGCGTAAGACGACGGCTCCCGCTCTCGGGAGCCTCTCTGGCTGCATGCGAATCCCGCCCATATGGCGGGATTCGTCGTTTCAGGGCTCAGCGAGTGCCGGCGTCATCCATTTCTTCGAAGACTTTGATATGTGCTTCCTGCTCTGGGTCTACGCTGTTGACCTCGGTCACTTCACCGTCATAGGTGAGGTTGCCTTCATCTCCGTCGAGCTGAACGCCGATGACAAACTTGCGATAGCTCACCTGCAGATAAAGATTGTAAAGATCCGCCGGCTTATCCGGGGCACTGAAGAAGCTGTAGTTGTAACGCACACGCCGGGTCAGCACCGGCCATGTATTCCAGACAGGCTGAGTATCCACTTCAGGTCGAACATCCTCCAGCGCCTCAATGGCCGCCTGGATCAGAAATTCATTGTCCTTGGCGGTGAAAACAAATGGCTTGCTGCGAGTCATGATGTACGGATTCAACTTGCCGTCGAGTTCCTGGGGCACATACATGCCATTACGAAACCACTTCGTGGCATCGAACGTTGGCTCACTACCCCCCGTAGCGCGAGTTGTCATCATCACGGTATCGGGGATGCTGTTGCCCTGACTGGCGTACAGATAAGTCCCGACCAGGCCGGTGGCTATCAGCGCTGCGATCAAAATACCTTTCGGGTTACTGACTTTAAGAGATGTCACTGAGCAGTTGTCCTTGTCCTTCGGATCGAGCGGCAGCGTATGCCATCGTCTACGTCCGTGTTTGAGCCGGGCGGGGAATCTAACCGATCTGTCAGGCACTTAAAACAGGCCGCCAGCGGATTTGCGGTCTATATTCCTTGCTGGCCGCATGCGTCAGACATCGGCTGTTCAACCCCTGCTTCTTTTGTGAAGAACTGAGCGGAGAACACTGCCATGAGTCCACCTGACGAGCACAACGACTTCAGTCGCCGCCGTGTACTGCAAGGTCTTTCGGCAGGCGCCATCGGTGCCTGGATCAGTCCGCTAACCGCAGGGAGCAAAACCATGCCCGACACCCCCGCCGACCTGATTCTGTACAACGGACGCCTGCACACCGTCGACCGCAAGAAACCCCAGGCCAGTGCCGTCGCGATCAAGGATGGGCGCTTCGTGGTGGTCGGCAGCGATGCCCAGGCCATGGCCCTGCAAGGCCCCGGCACGCAAATCATTGACCTGCATGGGCGCACGGTGATTCCCGGCCTCAACGACTCGCACCTGCACCTGATTCGTGGCGGCCTGAACTACAACCTCGAACTGCGCTGGGAAGGCGTGCCTTCCCTGGCCGATGCCTTGCGCATGCTCAAGGATCAGGCCGATCGCACACCCACCCCGCAATGGGTGCGGGTGGTCGGTGGCTGGAACGAGTTCCAGTTTGCCGAGAAGCGCTTGCCGACGATTGAAGAATTGAACAAGGCCGCGCCAGACACCCCGGTGTTCGTCCTGCACCTCTACGACCGCGCCCTGCTCAATCGCGCGGCGCTGAAAGTCGTCGGTTATACCCGCGACACGCCGAACCCGCCGGGTGGCGAGATCCAGCGCGATGCCAACGGCGATCCGACCGGCATGCTGATCGCCCGGCCCAACGCGATGATCCTCTACTCGACCCTGGCCAAGGGGCCGAAGCTGCCACTGGAATATCAGGTCAACTCGACCCGCCAGTTCATGCGCGAGCTCAATCGACTGGGCGTCACCAGCGCCATCGATGCCGGCGGCGGTTATCAGAATTACCCCGACGATTATCAAGTCATCCAGCAACTGGCCAAAGACCAACAGCTCACGGTGCGCATTGCCTACAACCTGTTCACCCAGAAACCCAAGGAAGAACTGAGCGATTTCAAAAACTGGACCAACACCTCCCATTACGGCCAGGGCGATGACTTCCTGCGGCACAACGGTGCCGGGGAAATGCTGGTGTTCTCGGCAGCGGATTTCGAAGACTTCCTCGAGCCACGCCCCGAGCTGCCGCAAACCATGGAGCAGGAGCTGGAGCCGGTGGTGCGGCATCTGGTGGAGCAGCGCTGGCCCTTCCGCCTGCACGCGACCTACAACGAATCCATCAGCCGCATGCTCGACGTGTTCGAGAAGGTCAATCGGGATATTCCGTTCGACGGTTTGCCATGGTTCTTCGATCACGCCGAAACCATCACTCCCCGGAACATCGAACGGGTCAAGGCCCTGGGCGGCGGCATCGCCATTCAGGACCGCATGGCGTTCCAGGGCGAATACTTCGTCGACCGTTACGGCGCGAAGGCGGCCGAAGCGACACCACCCATCGCGCGCATGCTCGCCGAGGGTGTGCCGGTGGGCGCCGGTACTGACGCCACGCGCGTCTCCAGCTACAACCCCTGGACGTCGCTGTACTGGCTGGTCAGCGGCCGTACCGTCGGCGGGCTGGCGCTCTACCCGCAAGGCTTGAGCCGCGATACGGCGCTGGAACTCTTCACCCACGGCAGCGCCTGGTTTTCTTCCGAACAAGGCAAGAAAGGCCAGATCAAGGTCGGGCAACTGGCGGACCTGATTGCGCTGTCGGCGGACTACTTTCACATCGAAGATGAAGCCATCAAGTGGATCGAGTCGGTGCTGACCATTGTCGACGGCAAGATTGTCTATGGTAGCGTCGAGTTCGAAAAACTGGGGCCACCGCCAATCCCGGTGGTGCCTGAGTGGTCGCCGGTGGTGAATGTACCGGGGCACTGGAAACCCCTGGCGCCACTGACCGCGCAAGCGCACCAGTGCGTGGGCGCTTGCGCGGTGCATGCCCACCGCCATGAGCGGGCGCGGTTGTCGTCAGCGCCGGTCAGTGACTTTCAAGGGTTCTGGGGAGCGTTTGGCTGTTCCTGTTTCGCGTTCTGAACGAAATATCGCCAAACACCATCCATCCAATGTGTGTGCAGCCTTCGCGAGCAAGCCCGTTCCCACATTAAACATGCGTTGTCCCTTCTGTCCCGAAGCACTCACTGACACAAGCTTGATCTCGATCACTTGTTCGCCACCGCACACTCTCTACTATCGCGCTTCCATCGAAGGCCACGGACGGCTCATTGGGAGCCTGCGGCCTATTATTCTCAAGGAAGAGTCAATCATGCGGTCATTGAAGATCATTCTGCTGGCATCGGCGTTCAACGGTCTGACCCAGCGGGCCTGGCTGGACTTGCGTCAGGCCGGTCACTCGCCCAGCGTGGTGCTGTTCACCGATGCAGACGCGGTGTGCGAGCAGATCGAACACTCCGGTGCCGACCTGGTGATCTGCCCATTTCTCAAGGATCGGGTCCCGCAGCGACTGTGGAGCAACCTCCAGCGTCCCGTGGTGATCATTCATCCAGGCATCATCGGCGACCGTGGCGCCAGTGCGCTGGACTGGGCGATCAGCCGTGAACTCAGCCGCTGGGGCGTGACCGCGTTGCAAGCGGTGGAGGAAATGGACGCCGGACCGGTCTGGGCCACCTGTGAATTCAACCTGCCCCAAGACCTGCGCAAATCCGAGTTGTACAACGGGCGCGTCAGTGACGCGGCGATCGCCTGTATCCGCGAAGTCGTGGAGAAATTCATCGACGGATTCGCTCCGGTGCCCCTGGATTACAGCCAGCGCCATGTGATTGGCCGCTTGCAGCCGAACATGAAGCAAGCCGATCGGATCTTCAGCTGGCACGACAGCTCACGTTTCATCAAACGCTGCATCGACGCCGCCGACGGCCAGCCCGGCGTATTGGCGAGCCTGACCGGCGGTCAGTACTACCTGTATGACGCTCATCTGGATTCGCGCAGCGGCATGCCGGGGGAGATTCTCGCGGTGCACGACGATGCGGTGCTGGTGGCGACCGGTGATCACAGCCTGTGGATCGGTTCGCTGCGATGCAAACCCCGGCCCGGCGAAGAAACCTTCAAACGTCCGGCCCGGCATGTACTCGCCGAACAGCTTGCGCAGGTGCCGACCCTTGATTGGTCGATCGCCTCTGAGCCCTTCAACAACGAAAGCTATCAACCGATCCGCTATCGTGAATCAGGCCATGTCGGCGAGCTGACCTTCGAGTTTTACAACGGAGCCATGAGCACCGAACAATGCCAGCGACTGGTGGAGGCCCTGCGCTGGGCCAAGTCCCGGGACACCCAAGTGCTACTGATCAAGGGTGGACGCGGCAGTTTCTCCAACGGCGTGCACCTCAACGTGATCCAGGCCGCAGCGGTTCCGGGGCTGGAAGCCTGGGCCAACATTCAGGCGATCGACGACGTCTGCCAGGAACTGCTCAGCGCCCGGCAATTGGTGGTCAGCGGCCTGACCGGCAATGCCGGGGCCGGCGGCGTGATGCTGGCGCTGACTGCCGATATCGTCTTCGCCCGGTCCGACATCGTGCTCAACCCCCATTACAAATCCATGGGCCTGTACGGTTCCGAATACTGGACCTACAGCCTGCCCCGCGCCGTTGGCCGGGTGATGGCGGAAAAGCTCACCGAAGACTGTCTGCCGATCAGCGCCACCCAGGCCTTGCAACTGGGCATGGTCCAGGAAATCGGCCCGCGCTGCCCGGACGAGTTTGGTCTGTGGTTATTGCAACGGGCCAACGGTGCGTTGAGTGATCCGGCGTACCGGGCGGTGCGTGAGCGCAAAAGCCGACTCGATACTCAACTGATGCAGCACTGCCGCAATGCCGAGCTGGAAGAAATGCATCAGGACATGGTGCAAAACCGCAAACAGTTCGCCGAGAAGTGCCGTAGCTTTGTGTTCAAGCGCAAGGCGTGTGGCACGCCACAGCGGTTGGTAGCCGATTGGGCGATTGTTCGGGATGTTGAATTGGCCGATTGATTTGCGGTGCCTGACAGGGCCTCTTCGCGAGCAAGCCCGCTCCTACATGGGTTGGGTGGTGGGTAAAGATATTTTTCACGCCACAGGTCGAATGTGGGAACGGGCTTGCTCGCGAAGAACGATAACGCGGTATCGGAAGACAAATGCTGCTCTTACAATGCCCGCACCTCCCACATCGGCCTGCCCATGGACATCGACCTCGCCCGCACCTTTCTGGAAATCGTCCGCCACGGCAGCCTGGCCGCGGCGGCCGAAAAGCTGCACGTCACCCAGACCGCGATCACCGCCCGCGTGCAGAAACTCGAAAGCCAGTTGGGCTGCACACTATTCGTGCGCAACCGCGCCGGTGCGCGCCTGACACCGAACGGTGAGGCCTTTGTGGTTTACGCCAATCAACTGGTGCAAACCTGGGAAGCGGCACGCCGGGACTTGCCACTGCCCGAGGGCTACCGCGACGTGCTGCACATCGGTGGCGAGGTCAGTCTGTGCAACCCGTTGATGCTCAGTTGGGCGGGCGAGCTGCGCGAGAAGATTCCCAGCCACGCCTTGCGCATGGAAATCCGCGACGGCGAAAACCTCCTGCGTCAACTGGAGCTGGGGGTGCTGGATGCGGCGCTGGTCTATCAGCCCGAGTACTGGCCAGGCCTGCAAGTCGAGCAGGTGCTGGAAGAAAAGCTCATCCTGGTACGCCTGACCGGACGGCCCGACCCTTACGTGTATATCGACTGGGGCCCGGACTTCCGTCGCCAGCACGATGCCGCCCTGCCGGAAAAAGCCAAGGCAGCCCTGAGCTTCAACCTCGGACCGCTGGCCTTGCAATACATCCTGGAAAACGGCGGCAGCGGTTATTTCCGCACTCGAGTGGTCCAGAGTTACCTGGAAAGCGGCGTGCTGGAGCCAGTGCCAAAAGCCCCGGAGTTCAGCTACCCGACCTATCTGGTTTACTCCAGGGACCGCGACTCGGCGACCCTGCAGCGAGCGTTCGACTTGCTGCGTGAAGTGATCAAGACGGACGATGACTGGTCCCAGCGCTGGAACCCGCTGACCTGACACCATACGGGCGCCTTGCACTGGAGCATGGCGCTTGAGTCCTCAAGGTTCGGCGCGCCTGCGCGGCGGGATCGGCTAATCTGCTGGTTATAACAATAATCACAGGTGAACCCAGTGAGGCAGACCACCGAAGCGTTCCGCGCGCTACCGTGCCGACATTCATCCGCTCTACAACCCTTGGTTGCACGGCGCCTTTGTGTTGCTGTTCGGGGTGCTGGCCATCGGCGGGTTCTGGAGCACGGTGCATCCGGTGCAACCGCTGGAATGGCTGGCGGTGCCGCTGACCCTGTTGTTTTTCAACTTCGGCGTGTACGTCGTGTGACTTACGAGTGTGAGGTTGAGGGCGACGGCACGCGGTTTGTCCGCACCCTGGAATACCACTTCAGCGGCTTGGGGATGCGCATAACCAATCGTCTGTTGCTCAAGCGGCGCATCGAGCGCGAATCGGCGGAGTCGATGCTGGCGTTACGCGAGATGGCACAAAAACATCTGGCCCCGGCAGGAGTCAGTGCATGAAACGCCCTCTCAAGTTTCGGCACTTGTTGCTGCTGATCATCGTGATTAGCGCCTTGCTGCTGTTATTGCCAACCAAGGTTCAGCCGGTCGCCTGGACTCCGCCACTGGCGCCCTCCCTCGCCGATGGCATCTACGCCGACAATCAGCGACTCAAAGGCGTGGAACGTGTCGGTGCCGCTGACATCGACGGCCCGGAGGCGTTGCTGCTGGAGAAAGACGTCCTCATCACCGGCCTGCATGACGGCCGATTGATTCGCACCAGCCTGGATGGCAAAACCACCCAGGTGCTGACTGATACCGGTGGCAGGCCATTAGGCCTTGCGCGGCATCCCAATGGTTTGCTGGTGATCGCTGACGGCATCAAGGGTTTGCTGTCGCTCGATGCTCAAGGCCGGTTGATTCCATTGACCACCACAGCCAACGGTGTGCCCTTCGGTTTTACCAACGACGTGGCCATCGACAAGCCCGGGCATTACGCCTATTTCAGCGATGCTTCGAGCCGTTGGGGTTACGGCAAGGATGGCGAGGCGATCATCGAGCACGGCGGCGACGGCCGTTTGCTGCGTTATGACTTCCAGACCGGCAAGACGACGGTCCTGCTGGAGAAACTGGAATTCGCCAACGGTGTGACCCTGGGGCCTGACGATGCGTTTGTGCTGGTCAACGAAACCGGCGCCTATCGCATCAGCCGCTATTGGCTGACCGGGCCGAAAGCCGGAACCCACGATCTGTTCATCGACAATTTGCCGGGGCTGCCGGACAACCTGGCATTCAATGGCCGCGACCGTTTCTGGGTGGCGCTGTATGCACCGCGCAATGCACTGCTTGACACCTTGGCGCCCTACCCTCTGCTGCGCAAGATGATCGTGCGGGCAATGACAGTTCTGCCGATACCGGTGGAGAAACGCGCCTTCGCCCTGGGCCTGAACCTCGACGGCAAAGTGATAGCCAATCTGCAGGACGCCAGCAGCGGAAATTATTCACCCATTACCACGGTACGCGAGTATGGGGACTGGTTGTATCTAGGGTCGCTGAAAGCGCGGCACATGGCGCGGTTGCCGTTGAGTACGGCATTGAAATTGAAATAGGCATGCGATCTTTTGATCTTGAATCAACGCGGATCCATCTCACCCTCGCGTACCGCATTGTCTGTCTTTTCGCGCACTCGCTGCGGGTCGATGTCAGTGACGTCGTCCTGCTCCAGAGGCCTTATATCTTCATTATCCGGCAGTTCATCGATGCCCGGCTCTTCCTCCGGGTTGACGGTAGTGCGTCCCGGACTCAGGGGTTCAGGATGGGTCGGGATCGGGTCGTAGCCGCCCTGTTCTTCGCTGGGGCACTTTTCTTCATGGGGAAAGGCTGAATGGGGCATGGGGCACCTCGCGTGGAGCCGTAACGTCGGACTCTGATCGTTCGAGGTGCCGGTATTGATCCCCGTTCCAATTTTTCAGTCACCGGTCGTCGGTGGCTCGACATGGCACATCAGGACGATGAGTGAAGTTGTTGGACGATCTTGTCTTTCACCTGCAAGCGCTTCTCTTTGAGTTTCTTCAGTGCCTCATCGCTGGGCGCATCTGATTGTGCGGACTCGGCCTTCAACACCTCCGCGTCTGCCTGCGAATACTTGTTGATCAGTGAATCCAGTAACGGATCCTTGGTGCGTTTTTGCTGGATCTCTTCCTTTGAAAGTTTCAGATCCTGATACAGATCATGAGTCACCGGCATGGAACACCTCCGTTGGTTAATCGGTAGCAAGCGCGATCGGCTGCGCTCACCAGCTATCAGAATGGCCTTGCTTACCGTGTTCTGTCGACCGCCTATCAGACCAGCGGTGTCCGTTCGTCGCCCTGTCGCAAAAGCGATAAAACCTTTGCCCGAGCGCCAATCTCCATTGAGTGACGATCATCCGGATCGCCCATCCAAACCTGTGCGGAGAATGACCAATGGACGGATTCAACGTGCGTCACCTCACCCTTGCCGTAGCCTTGAGCACCGGCATGGGCACAGCTTTTGCCGCCACCTGCTCCCACATGAATTGCACAGTCAATGCAAATCCGGAATCAACCATTCAGCACGCTGCGGATCTTGCTCAATAGCGCTTCAGGGCCATAAGGTTTGCTCAGCAAATAAGTGTCGGGGCTGAGTTGGTGATTGCGCGAAATAATGTCCCGGGTGTGGCCGGAGGTAAACAGCACCGCCACCGGAGGATCCTGCACCTTGGCCCAGGCGGCCAGATCCGAACTTTTGATCAAGCCGGGCATGACCACATCGGTGAAGATCAGGTCCACCGTCACGCCATCGAGCAACATCTGCATCGCCAGATCACCGTTAGCCGCGGTCAGGACCTGATAGCCCTCTTCACGCAACAAATCCACCGCCGAGCCGCGCACCGCTTCGTTGTCCTCGACCACCAGAATGGTTTCGTGCCCGCCCCGGTGCTGCGGATCATGGCGCGTTGTTTCATCGAGCAACGGACGCAAGCTGCGAGGAAAATACAGCTGCACCCGAGTGCCTTGTCCGACGCCGCTGGAAATCTCGATGTGCCCGCCACTCTGTTTGACGAAACCGAACACCATACTCAACCCCAGGCCAGTGCCCTGACCATCGGCCTTGGTGGTAAAAAAAGGTTCAAAGGCCTGTGCGAGCACTTGAGGCGACATGCCAACGCCCGTGTCAGCCACCGCAACGCAAACATAGTCGCCGGCGGCGATGCCCTTGCCTGCGCAAAACTTGCGGTCGAGGGCAATGTTCTCGGCGCTCAGGGCAATGGTCCCCTCGCCACTCATGGCGTCTCGCGCGTTGATCGCAAGGTTGAGAATGGCGTTTTCCAGTTGATTGCCGTCGACATAGATATGCCAGGGATTCGGTGAAAGGGTCACATTGATCTGAATGGTCTCCCCCAGCGCCCGCTGCAACAATTCCCCCAGCCCTTCAAAAATCTGCCGTGGATCGCAGACGGCTGGCGACAGGGGCTGACGACGGGCAAAAGCGAGCAGCTGTGAAGACAGTTTGGCACCGCGCTCGACCGCGGCAATCGAGGCACTGACCCGCCGTTGCACGTTGGCGTTGTCCGGCTCGTGACGCGCCAGCAAGTGCAGGTTACCGGCGATCACCTGTAACAGGTTGTTGAAGTCATGGGCCACGCCGCCAGTGAGACCGCCGATGGCTTCAAGTTTTTGCGACTGACGCAACTGCTCTTCGGCCGCCAGTCGCGCTTCGACTTCGTCGGCGACTCGCTGCTCCAGGTTGCGGGTGAACTTGAGCAACGATTCTTCGGCGATCTTGCGCTCGTGGATGTCGATCAACACCCCCGGAAAGCGGAGTGCTTCACCTTGCTCGTTGAATTCGCAACACCCACTGGCGAGCACCCACAGGTAACTGCCGTCGGGACGCAGAACCCGATATTCGGCGTTATAGGGGATGCCGGTTTCCACTGACTGATTGATCCGCTCCTGAACCCAACTGCGGTCGTCGGGATGAATCTGCATTTCGGCGATGAGGGGTGGCAGGTTGGCCAGGTCCTGATCAGGCGGGTAGGAAAATGTGCGGGCGAAGCGTTCGTCGCCAGACAATACATCGGCCTTGATGTCCCAGACGAACGAGCCGAGCAAAGCCCCGGCATTGAGGGCCAGGCGAACCTTTTCGTTGTCGGCGCGGTAAGCGTTTTCGGCTTCTTGACGCCGGCGTTCGGAAATCACATGGTCAGTGGTGTCGACCACCATCGCCATGACCCCGGCAGGGTGCCCGTCATCATTGGCGACGGGACTGTAATAAAGATCCATCCAGACGTCTTCGGGGACACCGTCACGCAACAGCACCAAGGCTTTGTTGTGATAGGACAAGGTCCCGCCCGCAAGGCAGATATCCACCACATGCCGATTGAATTCGGCGACCTCTGGCCAACCCAATTCCACCGGGGAACCCAGCAGGTAAGGATGGCGCCCACCGGCAAACCTCGAGTAGGCATCGTTATAGATCATGTAACCGGGTCGGCCCCACAGCATCACCATCGGCAGCGGTGAGGCGAGCAATAACTGCACCGCGCTGCACAGGCTCCCGGGCCAGGTCTCGATGGGCCCCAGCTCAGTCAGGCTCCAGTCGAACGCGCGAATGCGTCCGGCCATTTCGCCGCTCCAGCCAGTACATCCGTGACTATTGTCTAGAAACTGCATCGACTGGCCTATGTCCTGTGAATGACATGTCTTCAGGCAGTGCAACGGCGTGAGGAGACGGTGCGTGCCCGTTTGTTTCGAGCACCGCCAACGCCAATGGTTTCATAGAGGTATAGCTGATTCTCGCGTGGCCTCTAAGTGGCCCGTACAACAAGCCCGCCAGATGCCCTGCCGATAGCAGTCGCGTACTGGTACGCCGGCAATCGGGTGACCGACACTGCTTCGGCAGCGCCTACGCGCATATTCGGTCAATAGCGCAGGTTCAGCGGAAATCCCGGCTGCGCACATGGATGCCATCAAGCAATGAACTCAGATCGCTCAAGCGCCCGGCAATCAGGTGCCGCACCTCGCCTTCCTTTTCCCAGCGCCCATCGACCTTGAGCAATTGCGAGCCGACCAGTATCTGCCGTTGCCGTTCAGCCAAGTCGCGCCAGACCACCACGTTGACGTTGCCAAACTCGTCTTCAAGGGTCACGAAGGTCACGCCGCTGGCGGTCCCCGGACGCTGCCGACCGGTGACCAGCCCGGCGACGCTGACAGGACGCCCATGCTCGACCGCCAGCATTTCCCTGGAACTGCGACAGCGCCGGGCCTTGAGTTCACCCCGCAGCAACGCCAGCGGATGCGGACCGAGGGTGGTGCCGACGCTGGCGTAATCGGCTTGCAGGTCCTCGCCCACGGTGGGTTTGGGCAGAGACACCGCCGGCTCTTCCTGACTCGGCAAACCGGCAAACAAACCGAGTTGTTTCTGTACCCCTGCCACTTCCCAGCGCGCCCGATGCCGGTCACCGGCCAGCCCGCGCAGTGCACCGGCATCGGCCAGTTGCTCCTGGGCCCGGGCATCGAGTCGTGCCCGTTCGCCAAGGTCGGCGATGTCGGCAAACGCCCCTTTCGACCGTGCGACCTCAATACGCCGGGCATCGTCCTCGCGAAAGCCCTTGATCATCCGCAACCCCATGCGAATGGCCGGCTGCGCGCCGGTGATCGGTTCCAGGCTGCAATCCCAGTCGCTGGCCCGCACGTCCACCGGGCGAATCTGCAAATGATGGCGGCGAGCGTCCTGGAGAATCTGGTCGGGGCTGTAGAAACCCATGGGCCAGCTATTGATCAACGCACAGGCGAAGGCCGCCGGCTCGTGGCATTTCAACCAGCAACTGGCGTAGGTCAACAAGGCGAAACTGGCGGCGTGGGATTCGGGAAAACCGTAATCGCCGAAGCCTTTGATCTGCTCGAAGATCTGCGCGGCGAACTCAGCCGTGTAGCCGTTTTTTTTCATTCCGTCGGCCAGACGCTCCTTGTGCGGTTCCAGTCCGCCATGGCGTTTCCACGCGGCCATGGAGCGGCGTAATTGATCGGCCTCGCCGGGGCTGTAGTCGGCGGCAACAATCGCAATCTGCATCACCTGTTCCTGGAACAGCGGCACGCCCAACGTACGTTTCAGCACCGCTTCAAGTTCTTTCGACGGGTATTTCACCTCTTCCTCGCCCTTACGCCGTCGCAGATAGGGATGCACCATCCCGCCCTGAATCGGCCCCGGACGAACGATCGCCACCTCGATCACCAGATCGTAGAAGTTCTTGGGCTTGAGCCTCGGCAGCATCGACATCTGTGCCCGGGACTCGATCTGGAACACCCCGATGGTGTCCGCATGGCCAATCATCTCGTAGGTTTGCGGGTCTTCGGCCGGCACCGTCGCCAGGCTCAGGTCACGGCCACGGTGCCGACGCAGCAGATCGAAACAACGGCGAATCGCGCTGAGCATGCCCAGCGCCAGAATATCGACCTTGAGCAACCCGACCGCATCCAGATCGTCCTTGTCCCACTGGATGATGGTGCGCTCGGCCATGGCGGCGTTTTCCACCGGCACCAGGCTGTCCAGAGGCTGCTCGGAAATCACGAAACCGCCAGGGTGCTGGGACAGGTGCCGGGGGAAACCGATCAACTGCCCCGTCAGGCTCAGCACCCGGCGCAACACCGGAGTATCGGGATCGAAACCACCTTCACGCAAGCGCTCGACGGGCGGTGCCTGATCACTCCAGTGGCCGCAACAATCGGCCAGGGCGTTGACCTGATCCGACGGCAAACCCAGTGCCTTGGCCACGTCGCGCACTGCGCCGGCACCATGGTAAGTGCTGACCACCGCCGTCAGCGCCGCACGGGCCCGGCCATAACGCTGAAACACGTACTGCAGGACCTCTTCGCGGCGCTCGTGCTCGAAATCCACGTCGATGTCCGGCGGTTCGTTGCGCTCTTTGGAGAGAAAACGCTCGAACAGCAGCGTGCTCCGCTCCGGATCGATCTCCGTGATCCCCAACACGTAGCACACCGCCGAGTTGGCGGCAGAACCTCGCCCCTGACAAAGAATGCGTTGCTTGCGGGCGAAATTCACAATGTCGTGAACCGTCAGGAAGTAGCTTTCGTACCCCAGCTCGGCAATCAGCTCCAGTTCCTTGTCGATCTGCGCCAGCACCTCGGCCTTGGGGCTTTTTTCCCAGCGCCACCGAATACCCTTTTCTGCCAAAACCCGCAGCCAGGACGTGGCCGTATGACCGTCGGGCACCAGCTCCCGGGGATATTGATAACGCAACTGACCGAGGTCGAAGGTGCAGCGCCGGGCGATGATCAGCGTCTCGTCAAGCAGTGCCTGGGGATGGAGATCGCGCAAGGCGTCGAGGCTGCGCAAATGCCGTTCGCCATTGGGGTGCAGACGCAACCCGGCCTCGGCCACCGGTACGTGATGACGGATCGCGGTCATGGTGTCCTGCAGGGCGCGCCGGCCACGGGCGTGCATGTGCACATCGCCGCTGGCCACCGCCGGGATTCGCAGTTCCCGCGCCAGGGTCAGCAGCGCCGCCAGTCGCCGGGTGTCGTCCTGCCCGCGATGTAACTGAACACTCAGCCACAGGCGCTCGGCGAAGGTCTGTTTCAGCCAGTGGCCCTGCGCAAAGTCATCGACTGTATCTGGCGCCCACAACACCAACAGCCCCGGCAACGGCTCGCCGAAATCCTCCCGCAGCACCTGATACTGGCCTTTCTGCGTGCGGCGTCTGGCGCGGGTAATCAGTCGGCACAGGGTTTGGTAACCCTCGAGGTTTTCCACCAGCAGCACCAGTTTCGGGCCATCTTCGATGCGCATTTCGCTGCCGATGATCAGCGGCAACTCCACGGCCTTGGCCGCCTGCCAGGCGCGGACGATACCCGCCAAGGTGCATTCGTCGGTGATTGCCAAGGCTTGATAGCCCTGTTTTTTCGCCCGCTGAAAAAGCTCAAGCGCACTGGAAGCTCCGCGCTGGAAACTGAAGTTCGACAGGCAGTGCAGTTCGGCATAGTCGACACTCATGCGAACCAGCCTTGCAGCCACAACGGACCGTTTTCACCCACCGCCCGATAGGCCCAGCCCTGCTGACCGGTACGGGTTTCGATCAGGTAGTAATCGCGGCGTACGTCGTCGCCGTCCCACCAGCCCGACTCAATGCGCTCCGGCCCCATGAGGATGCGCGTCGAGCCTTCGTGTATCGCCTGCGGTTCAATCAGCAACCAGCCCGGACGTTGCACGGCCGGCAGTACCCCACAGCCCTGGCTGTCGACAGTGGCCTGCCACGCGCACTCCGGCCGGTGATCGGCCTGGAACCGCAAGCCCTGCACCGCGTCATCCCCCAGCCGTGCGCGCAAGCGTTCGCGCAGTTGCTCCCAGGGCAAGGATTGCTGCGGACGATCGTCGAACAGCTCCTGGCACTGAGGGACGAAGGCCGGTAGATCTTCGGCCCGCAGACGAAAACCGCGCACCGGGGCCTCGACCTGAACCTGCTCCAGCCTTCCTCTGGCCAGTTCGAACAGCATCGCCGGATCGCGCTCGGCGCTGAGCAGGCCGACCTTGATCAGCGTGTCCGGCAACCCGGCGTGTTCAAGGTGCAGGTCAAAACGCTGCACACCGCTGTCTCGACCACAGAGGAACGCCGACAGATCGCCGGTCAGCCTGCGCAATGGAAACAGCAACGCCTGATGAGACTGCACATCGAAGTTGAGCTCGATGCGTACATCGAACCGGTCCGGCGGCAGATAAAACGCCAGCGCCAGCCGCCGTTCACCGAACAGGCTGTCCAGATGCTTGAGCACCTGCGCCTCGAAACGCCGGGCCAGACTATGCCGGGGCAGCGCCTGCACCTGACTCAACGTGCGCAGCCCCATGCGCGACAATGCCGTGGCAACGCCTGGCTCCAGAGCGACCCGGTCGACGGGCAACTGCCCGAGGTGGTGCTGCAAGGCTTCATCGTCCGGCACCACCAGACCGTCATAAACGTTGGCCAGCACTCGCGCCGCCACCGGGTTGGGCGCAGCGACAATCCGGTGACGAAACCCCAGCTCAGCGAGCTCGGCGCGCAACCGTGCCTCGAACTGCGGCCAGGGCCCGAACAAACCCAGGCTGGATTCGATTTCAAACACCACGGCTCGCGGGTAATGCACGCTGACCTGGGAACTGAACCGATAGGCCCAGGCGGCCAGGAACTGCTGCCAGTGTTCGATCTCGGCGGCATCGTATTCGGCGGTGACGAACCCTTTGCTCAAGGCCTGGGCGGCGGTCATCGACTGACCGGGCCGCAAACCCAGCGCCCGCGCCGAACCGTTGACCGCTTGCAACACCCGACGCTGGGCCGGGCCGGTCAGCAGCGCCAACGGCTCATCGGGGTCGGGGCGCTGACGCAGTACCGCGTCCAGCGCCAATTGTGGGAAGAGAATGCAAACCCAGCGCATGGCAACCTCAATGCCCCACAGCAAAGGCAATCGGCGCCGAACGGGCCAACCCGCCCCGGCACTTGAGCACCCGCAACTGAGCAGGTTTGGCGTCAATGGCAATGCGCAAGGCCGCTGGCGACGGGTTGATGGCCTCACTGAGCGGGCGATAGGCGAACGCCAGGGTCTGCCCGGTTTCCGCCGCCACCTGCAAACGTCGTAACGCCCGATCGTCGGCCTTGTGCGGCCAGCACAGCACCGCCCCGCAACTGCCCGAACGCAGGCATTGTTCCGCCGCCCATAGCGCATCGCGCTCACTGGCCTGGATGATCGACAGCTGGCGCAGATCGACCCCGGCGTTCTGCCAGGCCTGGGGATACGGCACGTAAGGCGGCGCCACCAGCACGATGCGCTCACCTGCCGCCGACAGCCGCGCCAGCGCCGGCCACACCAGTTGCAACTCACCCACGCCCTGCCCGGCCAGGAGGATTTCGCTCAGCGCCGCTTCCGGCCAGCCACCGCTCGGCAATGCCGCATCCAGCGCGGCATGCCCCGTGGGTTGCGGGCTGACGGCCGGTGGCGCAGGTCGGCCCTTCCAGACCTGGCCACCATTGAACAGCGTATCCAGCGCAACGACGGCGCCCATCACCCTTGCCTCACCAGACCGCAGAACACGCCTTCGATGGCCAGGTCCTGATCGGCTCGAACAATGATCGGCTGGTAAGCCGGATTGCGTGGTAACAGGCGAACAGAATCGCCAACCCGCTCGAAACGCTTGATGGTGACTTCACCGTCGAGCCGCGCCACGACGATCTGGCCGTTGAGCGCCTCGGGGTTGCGCCGCACGCCCACCAGGTCGCCGTCGAGAATGCCGTCCTCGATCATCGAGTCGCCCTGAACCCGCAGCATGTAATCCGGTACCCGCGAGAAGATCGACGGATCGAGCAGCAAACGGCTGTGGACCTCGGCATCGGCACCAATTGGCGCACCAGCCGCCACGCGGCCGAGCACCGGAACATCCAGCAGCTCGGGCCGCGGCGGCTGGTTCAATAAGCGGATACCGCGCGCCTGATGCGGGTTGACCTCGATGAAACCGGCTTCGGTCAGCGCCAGCACGTGCTTGCGCGCCACGCTACGGGAGGCGAAACCAAAGGCCTCGCTGATTTCAGCGAGGCTCGGGGGCTGACCATGTTCGGCGATTCGATCGCGGATGAAGGTCAGGATAGCGGTACGGCGGGGAGTTAAAGTCGTCATGGAGTACATTTGTACTCTTTTGAGTTTTACCTGACAAGGACCGTCAGTCAGCGCAGGAGCTGCCGAAGGCTGTGATCTTTGCTGTTGAGAGAAGGGAAAGCACGCCCCCAAGATCAAAAGATCGCAGGCTGCGCCAGCTCCTACACGGTTATGCGCCCCCACCAGCAAGAGCTACCGAAGGCTGCGATCTTTTCTTTCAGCCGCGCTTGAGGATCTGGTCCATCACCCAATCGGTTTTCAACGCCTGTTCGGCCACCGCCGGGTGTTGCGCTTCGCCACGGATGTGGGCGTTCATGCCCAACACGTGGTGCCACTGGACGTGTTCGTGATGCTCGATGTACAGACTGAGGTGTTCATCGGCTTCAAGCTGCACCGGGTGTTCGTCGAACACCGAAAAGCTGATCCGGCCTTGGCTGCCGATCACCTCCACCCGATCCTCGCGACGGTCCGCCACGAAATTCCAGCAGCCCATGCCCAACGCCCCGGATGCAAAACGCCAACTGGCGCTGACGGCGTCTTCGGCGGCGTAGAGGCCAGACTGGTGCGCGGTGAAACCAGCGACCTCGACGATATCGCCCAACAGGTACTGGAACAGGTCGAAGCCATGGCTGGCGAGGTCGGCGAAGTAACCGCCACCGGCAATCGCCGGGTTGGTGCGCCAGTTGTCTGTGCCGCCAAGATCACTCGGTGAAGGCGCTTTGGTCAGCGTCCAGGTCAGGTGCCGAACGTCGCCGATCCGCCCCTGGGCAAGCCATTGCCGCACTTGCTGGAAGCGCGGCGACGAACGTCGGTAATAGGCAACGAACAGGTGCAGTCCCGCATCGGCAAAGGCCTCTTGCATCTCACGGCTTTGCCCGGCATTCAGCGACATTGGTTTTTCGACGCAGCAATGTTTGCCGGCGGCCGCCACTTGCAGGCTGTAGGCGTAATGGCTGTCGGGTGGGGTGGCGATGTACACCGCGTCCACCTCGGGATCATTGATCAGCGCTCTAGCGTCGGTGTAGACCCGGGCAATGCCGTGGCGCGCGGCGTAATCGGTCACCGCCTCCAGACGCCGCCCCATCACAGCCACCAGCGCCGAGCCGGGCACCTTGTAGAAGGCCGGTCCACTCTTGCGCTCGGCCACACTGCCACACCCAATCATGCCCCAGCGCACCACGTTCATAGTCACTCCCGCAGGTTTAGCCGATGCGCAGTGCGCGCAGGTCGAGGCGACCGTCCTTGAGCGGTGGGCACCAGTAGTAGCCGCCAGTGATCGGTCGGCTGATGCGATACAAACCGTCGGTGATGCCATCTTCCAGACCGCTCATGCGCCGCAGTTGGGCTTCGAACGCATCGAGGGAAAAACCGAAGGCCAGGAACATCAGGCCGGCGCGATCGCCTTCGATCCACGGCATCGAGCGACGGACCACGAAGGCTTCAGGTGCGAAGCTTTCCTGGGCGGTACGTTTGACGTGGGCGGAGATCGGCGCGTCGTCGAGTTCTTCGTTGTCGCTCAGGCGCCGCCCCATGATGTTGTCCTGCTCATGGGACGCCATCGCGTGAAAGCCCTTCAGGTCATGCTGCCACTGCTGGATCGCGGCGAAGCTGCCACCGACCAGCCCCTCAGCGCCCTCACCCAGCAACGCAGCCGCTACAGCGGCTTCGTCGTGAGGGTTTTCGGTGCCATCTTCATAACCGGTCAGGTCATGGCCATTCATGTGGCGGAAGGTTTCGTTCATCTGCACCAGGCGCAGGGCCGGTGCCAATGCGGCTTCGATCGCGTGGCTGCGGTTGAGCAATTCGCCACGGTCAACACCGTGCAGCCAGCACCAGAGCGCGTGTTGGGTCGACGGGTTGTCGACGCCGACACCGACCAGCGCAGGAAAGGCGCGCAACCCGTCGATCTGCGCGTGCAGCGCCTTGACCAGGGATTCACCGAAACCGACCACCGCCGATTTTCCGTCCACCAGGCGCATCAGGTTATCCAGCGCAGCCGGCAGTGCCTCGGCGGATTCAAGTGCGAAGAACATATGACGAGCTTGAGGCGGAACGGGGGTGGCGAGAATGCCCGGCTGGTAATAACTCATATGAACTCCTTTAGAAAGAGCGTGAAGTTTAACCGGGGGATCGTTACTTGTGTGTTTTCAGGGCAAAAGATCGCCGCCGAACGCAGCCTCGCGGGCTCGGCAGCTGCTACGGGGAGTTTCATTACAAAACGCGCGCAGGCTCCAGCGCTTGAAAGCCCGGCGAAAGCAGCACACATTGCTGTAACCATGTGATGAGTCGATGAGTCATGACAAGCGAGGCCAAGGTCTGCTAAAACGATTCATCAGTGCATCACCCAATCCACACGGGGTAGCGACATGACCACAGCACCGATCCTTGGCAACCTGTTTCCCACCGCCGACAGCATCCCGGAAAAATACCGCCTCAACGGCCAGACCGAACAGCGCGAATACCTGGTCGATGGCGAACTGAGAACCTGGTCCGGGTCCCTCGCCCAGGTCCGCAGCCCGGTGTACCTGAGTGGCGCGAATGGCGATGAACAAGTGATCCTCGGCAGCACGCCGCTGCTCGATGCCGACACTGCACTGACCGCTCTGGACGCGGCCGTCCGCGCCTACGACCGCGGCCAGGGCCTGTGGCCAACCATGCGCGTGGCCGAGCGCATCCAGCATGTCGAAACCTTCCTCGGGCGCATGCGTCAGCAGCGCGAGGCAGTGGTCAAGTTGCTGATGTGGGAGATCGGCAAGAACCTCAAGGACTCGGAAAAAGAGTTCGACCGCACCTGCGACTACATCGTCGACACCATCAACGCCCTCAAGGAACTCGACCGCCGCTCCAGCCGTTTCGAACTGGAACAAGACACCCTCGGCCAGATCCGCCGCGTTCCGCTGGGTGTGGCATTGTGCATGGGGCCTTACAACTACCCGCTGAACGAAACCTTCACCACGCTGATTCCGGCGCTGATCATGGGCAACACCGTGGTGTTCAAGCCGGCCAAACTTGGCGTGCTGTTGATTCGCCCGCTGCTGGAAGCCTTTCGCGACAGCTTCCCGGCCGGGGTAATCAACGTCATTTACGGCAGCGGCCGCGAGACTGTCAGCGCGCTGATGGCCAGTGGCAAGATCGATATCTTTGCGTTTATCGGCACCAACAAGGCCGCCAGCGACCTGAAAAAACTCCATCCAAGACCTCACCGCTTGCGCGCGGCGCTGGGCCTGGATGCGAAGAACCCCGGCATCGTCCTGCCAGAGGTGGATCTGGACAACGCGGTCAGCGAAGCCGTCACCGGCTCCCTGTCGTTCAACGGTCAGCGCTGCACCGCACTGAAAATCCTCTTCGTCCACGAAGACGTGGTCGAAGCGTTCATCGAGAAATTCAACGCCAAACTCGCCTCCCTGAAACCTGGCATGCCATGGGACAGCGGCGTGGCGCTGACGCCGCTACCGGAGTCGAGCAAAGTCGATTATCTGCATTCGCTGGTAGCGGACGCGGTCAGCAAAGGCGCAGCCGTGATCAACCCCAATGGCGGTGAAGCCCGCGCATCGTTCTTCTACCCGGCCGTGTTGTACCCGGTGACGCCGCAGATGCGCGTCTACCAGGAAGAACAGTTCGGCCCGGTCGTGCCGATCGTGCCTTACCGTCATCTGGACACCGTGATCGATTACGTCCTGGAATCCGACTTCGGCCAGCAACTGAGCATCTTCGGCACCAACCCGGTTGCAGTTGGCAGGCTGGTGGACACCTTCGCCAACCAGGTCGGCCGCATTAACCTCAACGCCCAGTGCCAGCGCGGTCCGGACACCTACCCGTTCAACGGTCGCAAGAACTCCGCCGAGGGCACGTTATCGGTGCACGATGCGCTGCGAGTATTTTCGATCCGGACCCTGGTGGCGACCAAGTTCCAGGAAAGCAGTAAAGAGCTCATCAGCGAGATCATCAGCGGACGAAACTCGAGCTTCCTGACCACCGACTATATCTTCTGAGGACACCGAGCCTGAGCATCATCAGAGGCCTTCGACTGCCACCGCTGTTGCGCCGAATACTGCGTCCGTTGCTGGACCCGTACCGGCGCTACCGCCACGCCAAACTGATCCATGCGGTGCGGGTTTCGTTGGGCTTGCTGGCGACGATCCTGCTGACCACCGGCATCCACCTGCCCCACGGTGAATGGGCGTCGGTGACCATGCTGGTGGTGATCGGTGGCTTGCAACACCACGGCAATATCGGCAAAAAAGCCGCCGAGCGAGCCATCGGCACCTTGATCGGGGCCGGTGTCGGCTTGTTGCTGGTGGCACAACAGGCCTGGCTCGGGATGCCGTGGCTGACCTATTTCGCGATGTCGGTGGTGTGCGGATTCTTCTCGTACCACGCCATCGGCAAGGGTGGTTACACGGCGCTGTTGTCGGCGATCACCGTGTTTATCGTCGCGGGGCACGGTGACAACCCGGTCACCGATGGCTTGTGGCGCGGGGTGGATATTCTGATCGGCATCGCCTTGGCGCTGGCCTTCTCCTTCGCCCTGCCGCTGTACGCGGTGTACTCCTGGCGCTACAACCTGGCCGATGCGTTGCGCGACTGCGCGGCCATCTACGGCCGCATCATCAACGGCGAGTCCGTCAACGCTGACGAACACCTGAAGCTCATGAATCGCTTGAATACGGTCATGGTGCAACTGCGCTCACTGATGCCCTCGGTGTCCAAGGAAGTGCGGGTTTCCATGACCGAACTCGATGCGATTCAGCGCAATTTGCGGATGTGCATCAGCATCCTGGAAATCCTCGGCAATAGCCGGCCGAATGCCGATGACACCGAGGCAATGGCCCATCTGCAATCGGCATTGAAAGCCGAGCACCGACAGATCCGGGTGCAACTGATCGGTATGGCTCGGGCATTGAAATCGGGCGCTTCGCAACGGCTCAGCCGGCCAGCCGAACCGCCATCGGACTCAACGCTCGATGCGCCGGTCTACAGTCCGCTGGATGGCTACCGATTGCTGACCCGACAATTGACCGCGAACATCGGCGAGATGCGCCAGCGCCTGGCGAAGACCGCACCGCGCTGGAACATCTGAGAGGCCGTTTATTGTGTAGCCACCCGCCGAAGCTTCAGGCTCCAACCCTGTTGCATCCCGGCAGCGGCCAACAGAATCGCGGCGACACCGATCCATTGCAGCGGTTCCAGGCGATGACCGAAGGCGAACCAGTCAACGAAAATCGCCGCAATCGGGTAGATGAACGACAGTGCGCCGGTCAGGGCGGTCGGCAGCTTTTGAATCGCGCCGTAGAGCAACACATACATCAAACCGGTATGCACGATGCCCAGAGTCACCAGGCTGGCCCAGGCACTGGGTGCTTGCGGCATCGCCGAAAAATGCGCAAAGGGCGCGAGCAACAACACACCGGTGCAGACCTGGATCAAGGCAATCAGATGGGGCGGCGTGCCGGTCAGGCGTTTGATGATCAACGCGGCAATCGCGTAAAGCAAGGCCGCCCCCAGCGCCAGAGCAATCCCCATCAGGTAATCGTTGCCGCCCTCGCCTTGCTCACCATGGGCGCTGACAATCGCCAGCATCCCGAGAAACGAAATGCCCAGCCAGAACAGTTTCTGCAGGGTGATTTTCTCCCCCAAAAACAGCGCGGCCAGCCCCACCAGCATGAACGGCTGGACGTTATAAACCGCCGTGCCGATGGCAATCGAGGCGCGAGAGTAGGACGCGAACAACAGCACCCAGTTACCGACAATCGCTACACCGCTCAGTACCGCCAGCAAGAAGGTGGTGGACGTCAAAATGCCAGGGCGCAGAAAGCCGAACGCCGCGCAGATCAGCAACAAAGTGCCGGCACCGAACACGCAGCGCCAGAACACCACGTCCAGCACCGGTTGCCCGGACACCAGCACGAACCAGCCAATGGTCCCGGATATCAGCATGGCGGCGGTCATCTCGAATGACCCGCGACGTAGTGTTTTGTCCATCATCAACCTCCTGTGTTTGAGCCCAAAGTATGCCAATCCACGGGGGGGCTTCTCCAGTGCAAAAAGCAGGCTAAACTCGGTTTCTGCCTTTTTTATCAAGGCTTATTCAACCGATTGCCTAACAGGGGTTTCGCCATGACCGATGACATCGACCAAGTGCTGATCAGCGCATTGATGGAAGACTCACGCCGCTCACTCAAGGCCCTGGCACAGATCAGCGGCCTGTCCTCGCCCAGCGTCGCCGAGCGCCTGCGCCGCCTCGAAGAACGCGGTGTACTCAAGGGCTATACCGTTGAGGTCGACCCCAAATCCTTCGGCTATCAACTCCAGGCAATCGTCCGCATCCGCCCGTTGCCGGGCCAGTTGCAGGAAGTGGAGCGACAGATTCAGGCCATCCCTGAATTCACCGAGTGCGACAAAGTCACCGGCGATGACTGCTTCATCGCCCGCCTGCATGTACGCTCGATGGAACAACTGGACACCCTCCTCGACCGCCTCAACAGCCACGCCGAAACCAACACTGCGATCGTCAAGAAGACCCCGGTCAAGCGCCGGCTGCCACCGATGGCGTGAGTGCTGTTTGGTTCGCAAAAGCGTAGATTGATCCTTTCCGACGAAGGATTGGCGGTATGAAAACTCAGGCCATGCTACTGGCAGCGGTGATGCTTGCAGGTTGCGGTACGTTCCAGACGGTGGTGCGCAGTGACGAAGCGGCGGTGAAGAGTCTCAAGGAACAGAAAACCTACTGCGGTGCGATTCCACGGATCTATAGCGGCGTGACTTACGACTTTTGCAGCTTGCATGCGCCTCCAGGCCCGGGCATCAATGAGTACCAATACAACAACGGCACGCCCTTTGTGCTGATCGACGTAGTCATTTCCGGCGCACTCGACACCATGCTGCTGCCCTACACTATTTATCGGCAGCAGGCTGACGGCAGCATTGTCATTACCGAATAACCTTGGGTCGCCCCGATTTTCGGGCAATAAAAAACCCGCCAAAGCGGGTTTTTTACTCAAGGCTGGCGATCAATCATCGCGGCTCATGATGCCGAACAGTTGCAACAAGCTGACGAACAGGTTGTAGATCGATACATACAGGCTGATGGTCGCCATGATGTAGTTGCGCTCGCCGCCGTGAATGATGGCGCTGGTCTGGAACAGAATGCACACCGAGGAGAACAGCACGAAACCTGCGCTGATCGCCAATTGCAGACCGCTGATCTGGAAGAAGAAGCTCGCCAGTGTCGCACCCAGCAGCACGAAGAAACCGGCCGTGATGAAACCACCGAGGAAGCTCATGTCCTTACGGGTGATCAGCACATAAGCCGACAGGCCGCCGAACACCAGCGCGGTCATCGCGAAGGCCGAACTGACCACTTCCGCACCGCCCTGCATGCCCAGGTAACGATTGAGGATCGGGCCGAGCAGGAAACCCATGAAACCGGTCAGCGCGAACGCAGAAACCAGGCCCCACGCCGAGTCACGGAGTTTGTTGGTGAGGAAGAAAAGGCCGTAGAAGCCGATCAGTACCACGAAGACGTTCGGGTAGCCGACACGCATCTGCTGCGCGACAAACGCCATCACGCCGCTGAATGCGAGGGTGAGTGCGAGTAAGCCGTAAGTGTTGCGCAGGACGCGGCTAACCTCTAGCTGCTCAGCCTGCACGCTGTTATTAACTGCGTAATCCTGTTCGCGCATGGCGACACTCCTGTTGGTTTGAAACGTTCAGTCGCAAAGATCATAACAGACGCTCTGTAACAAGCCATGCAGAGAGTTTGACAGTGTGTTTCATTCAGGTATTATGGCGCCCGCAACGCAAACGGAGGTGTGGCCGAGTGGTTTAAGGCAACGGTCTTGAAAACCGTCGACTGTAACAGGTCCATGAGTTCGAATCCCATCGCCTCCGCCATCTTATGTACGACAAAGCCCTGATTATTCAGGGCTTTGTCGTTTCTGGAGTGTGCGATTTCTGTTGCACCATTTCTATATCGTTTCCGCATCTTTTGAGCTATTTCCGCAACCCTCCCGTTCCGTACCGACCTCTCCTACCTGGATCAAGAAACTCGACTCGCACGCAAAATGGGTATTCGGTCAGGATCGATAATCAGCTTCCGGCCAACAGCTGTGAATCAGGAGCGGCAGCTAACGGGCCAGAAGCGGACACTGGGTATGGATTGCAGATCTCGTACAGACACTACTCAAGGGGCTATGCAGACCTGTTCGAACCACGCGGCAAAGGTTGGCGATAGCTGTCATGCCGGTCCACTTCCGTCCAAAAGCTTTGGGATGCGCTGTTAACGAGGTTCGCCGCTGCCTGCTACCACATCAGCACATTCAAATTGCATCGGATTTCACCCCCTGCACCACGGGAAACCCGCGCAACTTGGCCGACCACGTCACCATCAGCGTGGCCACCAACAGCACCAGTAGTGCAGGAGGGAATGCTTCTACGCCGAGTCGGTCGAGTAGCAGACCTCCCACAATGCCCCCGCCAGCAATTGCGATGTTCCAAGCAGTCACGAGCATGGATTGTGCGACATCTGACGCATCGCCAGCAGTTCGGACCAATGCCGTTTGAAACAACGTTGCGGCACCGCCAAAGGCTAATCCCCACGCGCCAATCGCTACGAAAACGGCAACGGGTTCAGTGGCTGCTATACCCAGCACCATCGCTGAAATGCCAAACAATGCGGTACTCGCCAGGGTCAGCGCACGCAGGTACTGGTCGATTAACAGCCCAACAATCCAGATTCCCAGCAGCGATGTGATTCCGAAGACCAGCAGTACTACATCCGTCTGCGCCCCCAGGCCGGCCACTTGCAGAAACGGAGCGATGTAGGTGTAGAGAATGTTGTGCGCAAGGACGAACGCCAGTACCACGAAGAGCACGGGGCGAATGCCCCACAGTGTGAATACGTAGCGCAGCGACAGACGTTTTTGTTCAGCCTTTCCGGCGAAGTCCGGCACGTTGAAGCGCACCCATGCCATCAGCAGCACGGCCAGCAGGCTCATGATGCCGAAGCACATGCGCCATCCCAGGACGTTGCCCAGAAAGGTTCCGGCCGGGATGCCCAACGAGAGCGCCAGGGGTGTGCCCACCATCGCAATCGCGATGGCGCGGCCTTTGCGGTGTTCGGGTACTAAGCGCGCGGCATAGCCGGCCAATAACGCCCACAGTAGCCCCGCCGCAACGCCGGCCAGAAAGCGCGCCGCGATCGTCAACGTGAAGCTGGTCGAAAACGTCGTGACCGTGTTGGCAATGGCAAAGCCGGCGATGGCAGCGAGTAGCAAGGGACGGCGACGAAATCCTTGTGTGGCCGCCGTTAACGGCATGGCGGCCATTAGCGATCCAATGGCATAGGCGGTGACGGTTTGCCCGACCCACGCCTCGGAGACGGCCAGCCCCTGTGCCATCTGCGGCAGCAGACCAGCCGGCAGTGCTTCGGTAAGGATGGTGATGAAGGCGGCCATTGCCAGCGCCAACAAGGGTGCATAAGGCATGCGATCCTGCACTTCCGAGTTCATTGGCCTAGCTCCGCGACGCCGTATACCGCGTCCCGCAGGTCGGTTACGAACCGTCCCGACATGCCCTCGTACAACGTGTTGGTGAAGGCGACGACACTCAGCTTCTGCTGTCGATCCACACACCACGAATGGCCATAGGCGCCACCCCAACGCCAGGTGCCTGGCGACTCGGGGGTGACCGCCAAGGCCGGATCGCGCAGTATCGAGAACCCCAGACCAAAGCCGAACCCCGGTGCAGCGGGTAATTCCCGGCCGCCGGTTTGATCGAGTGCCATCTCCTCGACGAGTGCCGTGGACAGCAGCTCACCGCCGCCGCGACGCAATGTTTCAAGGAGGCGCAGGAAGTCCTCGGCTGTTCCGGCCATACCGGCACCACCCGACGCAAACGCCTGCGGGTTGAAGATGCGGGCGGGGCTGAACGGGATGCCGATCGCCCCCTCGAACGGAGAAACGATTTCGCCTTCGGCCAGCGCATGGGGCTCGGGAGTCGCACTGACGTAGGCGGTAGGCACGCGCGATGGGTCCAGCGCGGCAAAGCCGGTATCGGTCATGCGCAGCGGATCAGTCACGAGCTGGCGCACCGCATCAGCCAGTTGCTCGCCCTGCACCCGCTGAATCACAGCACCTAGTACATCGGTTGCCACCGAATAGCCCCAGGCCGTGCCGGGCTCGTACAGCAGCGGCACGCTGGCGATGCGGCTCAGGTTCTCGGTGAGGCTGACGGTGGACGCATCCATACCATCCGAGACACCGGCCTGTGCATAGGGGCCATGCGCATCGGCTTCGAAAAAGCGATAGCCAAGCCCCGCCGTGTGACTAAGCAAATGCCGCACCGTGATGCGGGCAGCACGTCCATCAGCCAACTGTGGCCGAAACTCGGGCAACCACCGCTCAACGCTGTCATCCAGACCGAGACGGCCTTGCGCTACCAACACCAGGGCCGCCGTCGAGACAATAGGTTTGCTGACCGATGCCAAGCGAAACACCGCCTCTACGCTCATCGGCAACCGCTTCTCGCGGTCGGCCCAGCCGGCCGCCTGGCGATGGACCAACTCGCCATCGCGGGCCACCAATACTACCGCGCCAACCAGTCGCTGCTGCTCCAGCGCTTGCTGGACCGTTGCTTCAATGCGCGCGGACAATTGACGGGAAAGCGTGCCCGTGGATAAAGCGATTTCGGGGAGGGTCATGCGCAGTTCCTTCTGAGAGTGGAGAGCCCCGCCACGATAGAAAGTCTAGGATTAAAGAAAAACTGGGGTAGAGTTCCATTTTATGCGGAGCAGAACATCCGCAATGGAGGGCAGCATGGACAGCTTGAATGGCTTTGTGGTGTTTGTGCAGGTCGCTGAAAATCGCAGTTTCGTTGCGGCCGGCCGAATGCTGGGGGTGTCGGCGTCGGCCATCGGCAAGAGCGTGGCGCGGCTGGAAGAGAAGCTCGGTGTTCGCCTGTTTCACCGCAGCACGCGCAGCGTCACGCCGACTGCCGAAGGCATGCTGTTTCTGGAGCGCAGCCGTCGGATTCTGGCAGAAATCGAGGCGGCTCAACTGGAACTGTCGCAAGCCAGCGTCGCTCCACGTGGACGCTTGAGGGTCAGCCTGCCCTTGGTCAGTTCGCTGGTACATCCGGTGCTCGGCGACTTTATGCGTGAGTACCCGGCCATTGAATTGGACCTAGACTTCAGCGACCGCCTGGTCGATGTGATCGAGGAAGGTTTCGACGTCGTGGTCAGAACCGGCGCGCCTACGGATTCGCGTTTATCGGCCCGTAAGCTCGGTTCATTCCGTTCGTTGCTGGTCGCCTCGCCGGACTACCTGGCAGCGCGTGGTACGCCAAAAGTACCAACCGATCTGCTGCTGCACAGCTGCTTGCACTACCGTTTCCCCAATAGCGGCAAGCTGGAAACCTGGGCCTTGCGTCGTACTGCTGAGGAGCCCGAGTTATCCTTGCCCATTTCGATGATCTGCAACACCATCGAAACCCGTTTATGCTTTGCCTTGCGGGGACTGGGCATCGCCTATCTGCCGGAGTTCTCCGTGAGGCAGGCGCTCACCGAGGGGCAGCTGTGGACCGTTTTGCCAGAGCACACAGAGCGCAATGGCGAGTTTCATTTACTCTGGCCTTCCAGTAAACACCCTTCTCCTAAGGTGCGGGTATTCGTCGACTTCCTCTGCGCCCGGGTTTTTCCGGGGAGAAAGGGGACGGATTTATTTTCACTAATCTAAACGTCCGCTATTGGCCGATTTATGCCTGCTGCCACCGGCAGCTATGGGTCCAGGCTGTGTGAAAACGCGCTAAACACCTCGAAAACTGAGAGTCGCGAGGGTTGCCTATGGAATCAGCGGGCGGAAGCGCGAATTAGTTTAGTCAGTGACATAGAAGTTCGTAATGCCGTTTGGGCCGCGTCAGCGGCCCAAACGGCTACTCACGGACGATCAAGTAGCTGGGTTCACACCCTGATCGCCTCAAGCAGTCCTGCGATGCCGAAGATACTCATCATTCGTTTGAGGTTGTAGGCGAGCACATGAAGGCTCATCTCGGTGCTCACCCTCGGCAGGGTTTTGGTCAGGAAGTGGGTACTTCCCATCCAGAACTTGAGCGTTCCAAAAGGATGTTCAACGGTCTGTCGACGAACCCTCATCATCGCTGGATCATGTTCTAGCCGAACTTGCATCGCATCGACTACAGCCTCATGTTCCCAGCGTTTCACACGGCGCTCCTTACCCGTCGTACATTGCTTTTGCATTGAGCAGGACTGGCAGCCCGAGAAGTAGTAACAATGCAATAACATGCCGTCTTCCATCGACGAATGCCGCCTAGTTAGTAACTGCCCCGCAGGGCATCGATACTCGTCCGACGCCGCAAGATAGATGAAGTCCTGCTTACCAAATCGGCCTTCGGCTTTGCTGCCAGATGTGAGGGGTTTCGGTACGAAGGTAGTGATGCCAGCTTGCTCGCACGCAAGGATTTCCAGACCTTTGTAATAGCCTCGGTCGGCAACCACCGTTAGCGACTCCGCGCCGATCTCTTCACGCGCTTGGTTCGCCATATTGCTGAGCTGCGCCCGGTCATTACCAACGTTGGTCACCTCATGGGCAATGATCAGATGGTGCTTGTCGTCGACGGCTGTTTGTACGTTATAGCCAACCGTTCCGGTGCCTCGGCCGCTTGTGGCCATTGAACGTGCATCTGGATCGGTAAGCGAAATTTGCTGGTCTGGACTGTCGTGAAGCTGCGCCTCGATTTCTTTGAGTTTCTGCATCTGCTTTTTCAGTGTTTCTATCTTTTCCTTAAGCCGCTCTGCTTTGGCCTCAGCCAGTTCGGGCGTTGCCCGATCCGCCGAATCCATTGCTGCCAGATATCGATCGATGCTCTGCTCAATCTGCTGCATGCGTGCCTTCACTTTGCCCTGCGTGAAGTTACGGTCGCGGTTGTTCACGGCTTTGAATTTGCTGCCGTCGATGGCGATGATTGATTGTGAGAAGAGATTGAGGTTGCGGCAAAGTACTACGAATTGTCGGCAGACGCTGCGAATGGCTTTGCCATTGTCTTTGCGAAAGTCGGCAATGGTTTTGAAGTCCGGAGCCAAACGCCCCGTTAACCACATCAACTCGACGTTGCGCTCGGCCTCACGCTCAAGCCGGCGGCTGGACTGAATCCGATTGAGGTAGCCGTAGATATAGATCTTCAGCAACACCGCTGGGTGGTAGGCCGGACGACCCGTTGCGGCAGGATCGACGCCCTCAAAACCAAGTGTGCCCAGGTCGAGTTCATCGACGAAAACATCGACCACGCGCACTGGATTTTCTTCGGCTACGTAATCGTCCAGACACTCCGGCAGCAAGGTGACTTGCGTCCGAGCCTCACCTTCAATAAATCGCTTCATGATCGCCCCCGCTACGATCTCGACGATCAGAAGATTAGACAATTGCAGGTGTTTTCACACAGCCTGGGTCGGTTAGCGACCACCACGCACCGTGACTGATCCACCCTTGTCCTCCCTCAACGTGGAGGACAAACCATGAAGATCATTGCTACATATAGTCATCAGCCTTGGAACAAGGGAAAGCTAGTCGGACAGAAAGCCCCGCTCCGAGTCAGAGATATCTGGGCCATTCGGGTAAGACTCCAGCTCGCGGAGAAAACACGGGATCTGGCTCTCTTCAACTTGGCCATCGACAGCAAGCTGCGTGCCTGTGACTTCACCAAGCTGCGAGTCCGAGACATAGCCCATGGGGAACATGTGTCGTCACGGGCCATCGTGATGCAGCAGAAAACCCAGCACCCAGTGCAACTTGAAATCACAGAGCAAACCCGAACAGTTCAGGAGGCTTGGATGCATCAGGCCCGCCTCCGCAGCGAGGACTTCTTGTTTCCGACCCGGTTGCACGGCTCAGCCCATCTATCCACCAGGCAATACGCTCGAATAGTCAAAGCGTGGGTGACAACCATTGGTCTTGACCCAACCATGTACGGTACTCACACGCTCCGGCGAACCAAGTCATCGCTGATCTATCGCAGGACGAAGAACCTGAGAGCTGTGCAACTCCTGCTTGGTCATACGAAGCTTGAAAGCACTGTCAGATACCTGGGTATCGAGGTCGATGATGCCCTAGAAATGGCTGAACAGACGGAGGTGTAATTCCTCTGCGATGGTCGCAACTAAACTGTCGCCAATAGCTGCCAGTGAGGTGAACCGGACTGACTAACCGAATTGTAAGCGCTCCATAAACCCCACCTGCACATGAAGCGCCGATTCAAGGATGCTGAGCTCCCATTTCTCGCTCGGATCGACCGATCCGCCGAACGGTCTGTTAGTCGTTACGTGTCTGTTCAAGCCGCTTATCAAGCTCGCTTGGCGGCAAGTTCGGCGTCGAGTGAAGCGTCAGCCAGACGGCCCGCAGAATGTTGATCGCGGCCATGTTCAGGTGTTGTTCGGCGGCGTGCAGGGCCAGTTCGGCTGCCAGGCGCTTGTCGGCAGCACTGAGGTGCGCCGTTTTGTGGGTCATGTCCGCATCGACGTTGGCCAACAGCCCCTGGAGTTCCTGCACCGCCTGATCCGATGCCTGACGCATGTCCGCCAGCAGGCGGCTGGCTTCGGCAGGCGTCATGGCCAAGGCGCGGACGCTGCGAAAAGTCAGGCGTGCGGGCAAGGTGGCCAAACTGAAACCCGTCGAAATTAACTTGCCAATCATGCGAACAACTCCTGTAAACGAGTGCTTCAGCAGCGTATCAGAGTAAATCGCAAAAAAATGTCTGCTCATCGCTTGCCAGAATCAACTCTCCGCCTTTTTGGCATCAAGCGTCTGATCGTCGTCAGAACCCTCGAACGATGCGCCCATAGGCACTTTGGAGTCGGATTCAGGCAGCCTTGGCAAAGGTGTTGCACCTAGCCGATGTCCAATTTCTTCAATCGAGTCAGGCCTTGTTTGATATGACCGGCGTTTTCACCCATGGTCCACAGTGCACCACGGACATTTCCGCCCATTTCCTGTGCCCCTTGCTCCTCAATCAGCAGGGTCAACTCCATAATGGCCGCCTCTAAGGCCTGCTGATTTTCGAACAGCCTTTCCAGTACATCCGACAGTGAATAATCGCTTGGCATGGTGTCGATTCCTTTCGAGAAAGCAGCGACAGTGCCCCCAATTGGAACCTGCAATAGGTTGATTGGAGTATGGTCAATTGATGAAGCTGTCACCGGCTACTTTCGACCCAAAGCTGTACTTCACTAAAGGCAGTTAACGGCCAAAAGCGGACGGTAGATAATAAAAAACAACTCGCCAAAAATATCGGTTAAAAAAGGCTAATTTCGGCCGGAGCCAGTATGTCGCTAACTGCAGCGATCTACTGTAGGTCGGACTATACGCTTGAGAAAAATTACCAAGTGGACTCTTAGCTCTGCCTAAAAGCCGATTTTTATGCCCTATTATTCTTGCGCAAATTGGTGACAATGCTTACGTTAGCAAACATTGTCACTGCTTAATTACGATACTTTTGTTACTTCAAGAATTCCATTCTGTCGGCGAACATGGAGCCCCTCTCTTGAAGCATTTCTTTCGAAATAGAAATATATCGCGTGCCATGCTGAAGAATTTGGGTTTCTGTTAACAAAATCGGTTAGGGCGCTATACGCGGCAGGCCCTTCTTTGACAATAATCCTCTCTACAATGCCGTGCATCGGCAAACTTTTACCTTTGTTTAGAATTAACCAAAGCGTGTTTAATTCAATATCTATCTGATCCGCCATAATGCTTTGAGCAAACCAGCTATTCCAGTCTTCAATTTTAATTTGGTCATGAAGCTTCAGGTATTCATTAATGGATGTGACAAGCTGCTTGTTTGCCCAGTCCATACCGGATTTCGCACAAATCAAGAGCAGCTTTCTTCTTTCCAAGCTTTGACTGTCAACTGTTTCTATAAGACTTTCAGCTTTCGACAAAACTGTCGCGTCAATCTCTCGTGGTGTTTTACGGTTTTTAAATGGTCCGCCCAGGTTAATGTTTTTAATTTTGCCGTCTGGAATATACATCATCGAATTATGTAGTTGTTCGATAATGCCAACCATTTCAGAGCTTTGCAATGTCCGGGAAAAGACAGCTTCCAAACCGCCTTTCACTATTGCATCAGTAAAATATGGGATTGCATGAATCCAAGAGTGAATTTGTTGAATGCTCGCTGTTTCCAGTTGGTCAGTGGCAGCTTGAGCGAATTCCGGAGAGCCGAGTGCGCCAAGAGTTATTTGAATATCATATCGGTGCATGGGATCAGTCAGGGGGGCGTTCGCAACTTCAGATAGCAAGTCGATAACCTCCTGAGAAACGTCTTCTCCTCCATTACGACTCAAGTAAGAAAGAGGATAAACTTTACCCCCGGTCTGCTTCGTTCGACACATTCCGCGAAAATGAGCCTTCCACCAACTTGTCGACATGTACGTCACACTAAAGCTTTGCCAGAGTCCACCATATTCCGCTTCTTGGAATGCGGCTTCTATTAGCGCGCTCTGGGAGCCATCTGAATATTCTTCTACAAAAAATGTTGCTACAGCTCTAATAACTAATGGGAGGCTAGTGTCAACAACAACAACTTTCCAGTTGATCGAATCATCTTCACGCAATTGAAAAATAACTTCAGCAATTACGGCGGAGGATAAAGTACTTGAGCCTTCCTTTCGAGCTCTCTCCAAAAGAAGCTCAAGGGCCTCGTTTGTTGCGAGCGTTATTGCACGATGCCAATCCAAATCCCATAGTTCTCTAATGTCTTCGTACCCAAGCACGACTTTTAGGCAGTCGAGCATGAGCTCGCTACTGGCAACTCGAACTAGGATGGTTGCTCGCTCATAAACATCACGATCGCTGTTTAAAAGTGCACTCCGAATGTCAGGGTGCAGTGGCTTGCAGAAACCGTCAGCGATCAAATTACCAATTTGTATTCTGATTTGATGTCCACCTCTAGTTAAGGCGTACGCTAACTTTGAAGCAACCATTTCCCGAAGATCTGAGCTAACAGAGGCGCCATTGACAATACAACGCGCAGCCAGCCTCAATGAAGTATAGAAAATATCATCATCTCGATCGATCTGACGACGCAGCAAGATATCCGCGTTGTCAATTTTCTCTACGGCAAATTGAATCGCTTGAGCCCATGGGCGGCGATAAACATTCTCAAGCCAATCGTCTGCATCGAGTCTACCGGCAAAAGCCAGTACACAGCCGGCCAAGTATTCTTGAATCGTAGGAATGCTAAAAGCAAGTCGTGGCCCCCTACGCTCAAGGAGCCCATTTTGGACGAGTGCATCAATGCAGTCGTCACCAATGGGGTCGCCGAGCGCTTTACTGAGGCATAAACGTGCCATTGATTCAGGAACTGCTGCTTCATTTCGTTCAAGAGATAAAAGCGCAATCGCTTCGGCTCCACGTCGTAATTGTGACTTTCCAATTGTAGACTTAACTACCCCTTTATGCCTTTCTGGCGAAAGTGCATGTAGGATGTAAAGTTCCAATACGTCTGATCTACTGGTGGGGATCACTCCACTTTTCGGCAGTGTGGCGGCATAAATTGCGAGAAACAGCGGAGTTCGGCAGAGCAGCTCTAACTCCTCATAGGCGCGAACATGACTCACGCTTCTTTGTATGTCGATTTCTCCTCGAGTGCGAAGGTAGGCTCGCAACATCTGAATCATTTGGTCGTGATCAAGCCGCTGCAACCGAAACAATTTGAATAGAGGTGGGAAAGATGTTACAGAAGCATCGCGAGCTCCGACCAATACTGGCATCTCTGGGAAGCGTGCCACCGCACGGCCAACCATGTTAATTAGTGCAGCTCTGGAGCTGTCATTAAGCTCATCGACGCCATCAATGAATAAGACTGCGCGTCCCTGTTCACAAAGCGCTGTCCAATCTATAGCCACTTGGTACTGAGCGTTATAGTCGGTATTTAAGTAATCCTGTATTGTGGGATGGTCAGGCAACCGCTCGGCATGTATGAAAGCCGGGACAAATGTTGTTTGATGTGCCAAGCGGCGAACTGTTGCACGGAGTAATGTTGACTTACCGTGACCTGCTCCGCTTTCCAGAATTACTAATCTCATTTCCGGCGTTGGGAATTCACGTAAATCTACTTCATCACCATTGTATCGGTGGGCACGCCATGGATCCTCATCATCAAAATTTGCCTGTTCGGTTTTTTCAAGCGACACAATGGTAGGCCAAACAAGCAAGTCATCTTGATGCATTGAAATAGATGTGCCAGGTACGCCAATATGATCCACCTGTGTGGCTATAGCTTGGCCATATCGCTCAAGTCCATCGGACTGAGTGCCAAAGACGCGAATATGATATTTTTTAAACAATGTTTCTGATAACTCATTCGCCCGGAAAGTATGACGAACTCTGGCGGCCCCACCACAGCAATCCCGCAATCGACTGTATAGGGCAGATGGGGTATCAGAGGCATGGGGCATCCAGTCCCTTATTCCTGACGTTTCAACTGAGCTCAGTGTTACAAATTCTGCACGGGTTCGCTTTACCACAAAAAATGCATCATCATCAGGTAAAGAAAGTGCATTCAATATCAAATCAGCAATTTCGCTATGCTTTTTATTAAGAGCGTCACGCCACTCTCCAATATTTTCTTTTCCTTGTGCTCGCTCTAACGTCTCCCGCAGATTTTCCAGCGCCGAGCCAAAAGTTCCGAGGACTAGTCGAAACTGATTTGAATCTGTACGACTTTTCTCAGCCTGTTTCCTAGCGGAGCTCCAAAATTTTACCCAAGCCTCACCTTGAAGAGCTAGTTGCTCTTTTGCCTGAATGTAAAGCACCGACCCATTCGCGTAGCTTACGACTATATCATCGATATGTTCGGGGGCCTCTACACGTACCGAAATAACTCTCGAGTGCCCATTGACTGGCGCCCGAATATCGAGTAATGCGCCCAAGTAAAGCGCGGTGATACTGTTTTGGTAATAAATTCCCGACTGCGTTGTCGGACCTCCGGACTCGGCCAATTTGCCTCCTTGTAAATCGAATTGTATCTATAGATAGGGGGGGACCGCGTGCTTCATCTAAATCATGCTTTTGGGCTATGTACTCCATTCTGGGAGATGAAAGCAAAGTAAGACACGTTCGCTAACCTACGTATTCCACTGCCTTAGTGCTACGCGCTTATGCCCTCGTTAGGCATTGTAGAAGAAGTAGTGCTCAGCGATCTGAGGTTTTAGCAGCAGCTTGCCCGTTAAGCAATTAGCAGCCATAGCTACTTTAGTGGTGGGTGCTGCATTCTCGACAGAGTAGATCAGCGGTAAAAAAATATGCTTAGCTCCGCTTATCTTATGCAGATGGTCGGAAAAGTCGTCCGCGAACGGAAGCTAATGGCCGTTTTCTGCCTGTCACGACTGACCAGGTTGGCTGCAAAAATCTCACTTCAGATGAAAGTCGCTTTCCATCAAGCGCAGTCTCTCGATTGCAGCTATGAAATTTAGGGCGATCATGAGCCCACCCAGAACGCCAAATAACCGGCCAAATTCGTTTCCGCAAATAAGTTCCCACCCCTTGATTCCAGAGGCCTCCAGAGCATTAATGAATACTGCCTAGCGGAAATGAATAAAACTTAAAGTATTGAAATATAAGGATTAATCTTCGGACTTGAAAACCGTCGACTGTAACAGGTCCATGAGTTCGAATCCCATCGCCTCCGCCATCTTATGTACGACAAAGCCCTGATTATTCAGGGCTTTGTCGTTTCTGGGGGTTGAGCGGCGTCCTCGTTTTTTGAAGGCGTTACAAAACTATTTGGTAACCGTTACAAAACTTTCCTGATTTTCCGTGCTCCCCCGGCTTTCTGCTAAACGATCACACCTCCTCTGACTGCTACGCTCTTTCCTATCAACGGAGGAATACCATGCCCGCTTAGGCTACCCCATTCCCTGCTTTCCAAGATCAGCAAAACTCAACTCGCCCTTGAGATCGCCACCCCGAGTGCTACCGATGCGCACATCCTTGAAATGGCTGGTCGACAAAAATAAAAGAGAGATGCTTGCTTTCATGGGAGCGGGAATCGCGGTCGTCATTGGTGGCGCCTGGACTGCCTTCATGTATTTTCAGAACAAACCGGGTTTCCCCCTGAAAATTGAAGCTTCATACAATGCCTGTATCGGCGCCGAGAAAGAACGTTGCCCTCCAAATACAGTGTTCTTGACGTGCGGACAGAGCGTTGCCGATTGGGCAAAGAAAGAGTGTTCTGAATACTTGATCACGCCAGTTTCCTCGAAAGGTGGGGGCATGTGCGGATACTCCGTAATTGCAATCAAGTGCACATCTGGTAACTAACAGCTACGTTCAGCACACGAACGCTGAAGGCTGCTGCCCGAGCAGAGCTACACCACGATTCTAAAGGGGGTAGGCATGACGAGGTCGTCTCTAGCGCCAGAAGACGCCATTCGGATCATCGAATCCGCATTCACCCCACTACGTTGCGTAGCTGAGCGATGGGCGACATGGTCGGGGTCGATGTGATCGACACGTAGCCGTTGTAGATGATGCTGCTACCGCCTGGCAGGTTGAGACGAAGCACTCGCACCTGCTTGTCATCGTCAGCAGCCTCGCAGACATCGACATAAGGCTTGGAAGGATCGTCCGCCACCGTTATGTTCAGCGTGATCGGGTTCTTGGTGGTCGGCATCTGGCGATCGTCATCGTCAGCCAGAAAGCCGTAGGTCAGGAACTGTTGATCACCACCACTGGACGCCAGTTCGGTGATCTGCGAGATTTCGGTAAACGACGTGACTTCGCGCACAGAACCAATACCGGAGCCGGCCGGATACTGCTGAACGTTGGTGGTGTTGATGCTGCCCAGCGCAAAGGTGCCGCTGGCGATTACACCGACCTGAACAGCTCGGCCGTCCAATCGCGTCCAGCCCGAGTTCACCGCAATAATGTCGCCCTCGGCCAAGCCATGCGCGGCGGCCGTGGCCACCGCCGGGTTCGCATTAGTCAGCGCAGTAAATGGGATTGCAGTGCCATAGGCGGAAGCAATTTCGAAAGTTGCGCCGTTGGGCATTTGAATGCCGGCCATGGGTTTTTCCTCTTTTCAGAAATGAAAAAACCCGCTCAGTGGCGGGTTCATTGGTCATCGATTGAAATGGTGAGTGGATAATCCAGGCGCTTCGGCTTGGCTTCAGACTGGTTGTGCAGATCCATTGTCGAGTTTGCGAGCTAGTTCGACATTCATCTCGAACTGTTCGCCAACATCGATCATCGTGCGGCGGCTTTCCTCGATTGAGCCTTCCTGAGTCCAGAGAAACGGAAAGAATGAAAAACACTGATCGGCTTTCAGTGCCTGCAAGTCGCTACGCCAGCCATCCCAGCGCAGGCCGTCGTAAAAGATTGCGAGCCGATCGCTCAAGGCCCAGCCAAGAAAGTCGGTATAGCCAATGTCCAACTGCTCCCAGCGCAGCGTGTCGGGCGCCCAGTAGTACATCGCTCCTACATCATCGCCCAAACCGCCGCCGTTGATGGAAAAGAACCCTCCAGCAGCATCGTCCGCGACCAGCAGATAAGCATCAGCTCGGCCGTCGTTCCAATCAACAAGGTTTCGTGGCAGCTGAGGATGCCCGGAGCCGAGCACGCGTAACCAGCCATGGTCGATAAGCAGACCACCAGTCCCGTAGGCGATCGCACCCAAAGTCGATCTGGTCGTAACCTGAAGGCCAGAAAGAACTCGGCCGTTCTCGGTGGACGGGGGTAGTAACTGATAGTTTAGGGTGGCTTCTACCAGCATTTTTTCAATGAGAGGCAGCGCGGGGTCGCGGCTATCTATCAAATCTTCCAAACTTTTCATCTACCGATCCTTGGGAAAAGGAAGCGATTATAGCCGCATAGGCAATGGAGCGGATTGGAGCTCGGGGTGATAACAAATCAGCTATAGACCCGTGTCCGCGCGGTACATGAACGACACGGGTACAGTAAAAGTTGTGTCGTCGGGAATGCCTGGGCCAGGGTCAACTGGCGTCATGGTCACGACGGTCAGTGCGCCCTTCGTGTTCCGTTCGTACAGCGGGAACAACGCGGCGATCTGGTCAGCCAGTGCACCGGCCGCACCGCGATACTTACCCGAGGGCGTCACGATGCTGACCTGAAATACACCGGTGTACAGCTTGTGGTCACCGCCGAGCGTGTTGCTTGCGGTGTCGCCCGGCAGCGTGAACGCCTTCAGGTAGGTGGCGCCGTCCACCGGCGTGTAAGCCTCGTTTTCGACGACAACCTTCAGCGGTACTGGCAACGCCTTCGCCCAATTGATCAGCTTGGCCTCGTAGATCGAGGCAATGAGGTTATGGCTCATACCTGGTTGTTCCTGATGGCTTCGTCGACGATCCGTTGAAAGCGGGCCAGAGTGATTCGGACCATTCCGCCGGGCGCCTGCTTCGAATGTCCGTACTCAAGCGGCACCGCATAAGGCAGGTTGTTCACGATGTACGCGGTCTGGCCGATGGTCAGGGCCTGCACCTGGGTCATGAGCACCGCAACCGACACGTTGCCCGATGGGTCGATCTGATCAAGTTCGCCATCGGCCGGAGTACCGATAGAGAACTGCCAGTTCCCGCGGAATCGCCCGCCCATGTAGTCCTTGCCCCCGACCAGGCCGTTTACGTTGAAGTTCTGGTCGCGCTCAGTCTTGGTCAGAGGCTTGGCGTACTTCACGCCGCGTTTCAATTTGCCGGCCTTGGTGAAGTTGCTGTCGGTCAGATTGATGACCGTACCGCTGACAAGCGCTGCGCCAGACTGCGGCGTCAAGGATGCACCCTTGGCGAGATTGCCAGCGTCACCGGTGTTGATCGAGACAAGGTCGCCGCACGTATCACCCTGGGCGAACGACTCCTCAGTCTTGAGGTTATCCCGTGACCCGACGCCAGCGGGCAAGGCGTCTGCTGATTTGGCGCGGCTCACTCCCGGTGATCGCCATCTTCACCTTCCTGATGCTGCTCAGCGCTCTGGCTGATCGCGTCACTCAGTAACCCACCATTTCAACGCTGCGTGCATCGCGGAAAGGAACACTCATGTCCACGAATATGCGGATCTGGGATCTGGTCGATACCACCGATCCGAGCGCCACCAAGAACTTCACCGGCATGGGCGGCTTCAAAGGCACCGCCATCAAGCCAACCTACCTGATGCGCAAGGCTACTGAGATCTTCGGGCCGTGCGGTGAAGGCTGGGGCTGGACTGTCCTTGAGGAACGCTTCGACGAGGGTGCACCGCTCCAGGCCCCCACCAAGGAATGGCCCGGCGCCCCGCTCATTAACGCCAAGCTGCACACAGTGAAGATTGAGCTTTGGTATCTGGGTAAAGAGGGCCAGAAATGCACTGTTCAGCGCTACGGTCACACGCCGTTCGTGTTGCTGCAGCAAGGCAAGATCATTACCGACTGGGAAGCAGCGAAAAAGTCGCTTACTGACGCCATTGGAAAATGCTTGCAGCCCCTGGGCTTTGCAGCAGACATCCACATGGGCATGTTCGACGATGCAGCGTATGTCGAGACTGTTCGCGATGAAGTGGCGATCGCCAAGGCAGAAGACAAGCAGCAAGAGATCGAGCGCCAGCAGCAAGAGCGCCTGGAATTCATCAGGTCGGTTATCGACACCATGGCCGGCGCCCAGTCCGCCCAGGAACTCAAGAAGATCCACGACACCGCTGTACGCAAGCTGAGCCTCCGCACCGAGGAACTGGCTGGTCCGGCACTGGCCTGGACAATAGACAGCATCGAGGGCGCCCAGCAGCCCGACGCCGGTCAGCTGCAACTGCCCTTCGCCCGTCGCTTCGACGTCGACCACCTGATCGAGAAGTACAGGGTCTGGGTCGAACGCGGGCACAGATACCCATGGCTGGCTGACGCCACGCGCGATCCTTGCAATCGCCAGCCCGGTGAAACACGCGAGGTCGCTGTGTGCCGAGCCGTCGTATTCGCCCAGACCGGTATAACAGTCAGCGTCCCCGCCGACCTCGTCCAGTTATAAGCCCCCGATTGACAACTCACAGCCTGCCGGTGAGCGGCGTATAGCGAAAGAGTGTTCTCCCTGCACATGACCTCGCCATCCATGGGCCGGTAAAGAGTCATGTAGCAGGGTGAACAGCTGAAACGATACACCACCCGAATTAGACCTGACAATTTATACCTATCGGCCTGCCGGTGAACGGCGGGCGAGGAATCGCTATGTTCGATTTTCAAACGGAATCCACGCCCACCGCTCGCAAGGTGCACAAGTGCAACGAGTGCCATGGGCACATCGAGCCCGGTCAGAAATACCAACTCATCTCCGGAAGCTGGGATGGAGACATGGGGGCGTTCAAGACCTGCATGCCTTGTCTCGCAGCTCGCACCTGGGCCATTGCTCAGCCCGAATGGGGCAGCGATGGCGAGCATCTCTATTACTTCGGCCAGTTGGAAGAAGACCTGTCCTACCTGGCACCGGAAATCACCTCACAGGACGGCCGCCGATTCCACGCCTACCGCTTGCAGGTACTCATGTGTCGCCGTCGGCTCGCCGCTAAGACGCTGCTCAAAGTGGCTTAACCCAATAACCACCTTCTGCCGCCACGCGCGACATGGAGCATCAACATGGAAACTGAAATTCTCTCAGACGAAGAACTGGCAGATCTCACCGGCTACAAGGCCAGGGCCTACCAGCGGCGCTGGCTGATTGATCGTCATTGGGTGTTCGTCGAAAGCCGCGGCAAGCGTCCACTGGTTGGACGGATGTACGCCCGCATGAAGCTGGGGATGGTCTCCCCGACCATCGCTGACCCAAACCCTCCCCCGGCGACTCCGGCATGGACGCCCGACTTCTCTCGAGTGAACTGATATGCGACCCCGCAAGGCCGAAACACGCAACTTACCGCCCCGGATGTATCAGTGGACTCGGAAACGGAAAAGCGGAAAGGACTGGATTGCCTATTACTACCTGGACCTGACCGGTAAGGCGATCCCGCTGGGCAAAGACTTGGACAAGGCCAGGATCAAATGGGCAGAACTTGAAGCCAAGGAAAAGCCGCTCGACCTGCGCACAATGAAGGGCATCTTCGACCGGTACATCCGCGACATTGTCTCCAAAAAAGCACCGCGCACTCAGAAGGACAACCTGTCAGAGATCAAGCAGCTCCGACCGATGTTCGACAGCGCCCCCATCGACTCGATCACCCCGGCCACGATTGCCGGTTACCGGGATGCACGGACAGCGAAGGTGCGGGCGAACCGTGAGATCGCCACCCTCTCCCACGTCTTCATTATCGCCCGGGAATGGGGGCTGACGACCAAGGAGAACCCCTGCCAGGGCGTGCGCAAAAACAAGGAAACGCCCAGGGACTATTACGCGAATGATGTGGTTTGGGATGCTGTTTACAAGAAGGCAGCTCAAGAGCTGAAAGACGCAATGGACCTGGCTTACCTGACCGGGCAACGGCCCGCGGATGTCCTGGTCATGCGGAAGGATGATATCGAAGGGGAATATTTGGGGGGGCAGCAGAACAAGACGCACAAAAAGCTTCGAATTCAAATGACGGCCGATGGCAAGGCAAACAGCCTGGGCCTGCTGATCGCAAAAATGGCCGAGCGCGATGCTCAGCACATTTGCAGCTATCTGATCGTGAGCGCGCGTGGTAAGCGCATGACCGCGAAGATGCTTCGCGATCGGTGGGACAAGGCTCGGGAAAAGGCCAAGAAGGAGGCGGATGAGCTCGGCGACACTCTGCTGGCCGAGAAAATCGGTAGCTTCCAGTTCCGTGACATCAGGCCAAAAGCTGCGTCAGAAATCATCGACGTCGCCGACGCGAGTCTGCTCCTAGGGCACACCAAAGGCGACATCACGGAGCGCGTTTACCGACGCATTGGCGCCATTGCGAAGCCGTCAAAATAGCCCAAAAACCCGTTACAAAACTCAAACTTCGCCCCTTGTAGAATGCGGTCTACAGAGGTGGCGAAAAACAAAAGTATTGAAACGAAAAAGCACTACAGGCCACGGTTTTAGCGACTTTAAATAGCGGTCTTGAAAACCGTCGACTGTAACAGGTCCATGAGTTCGAATCCCATCGCCTCCGCCATTTTTATACGACAAAGCCCTGATTAGTCAGGGCTTTGTCGCTTCTGGGGTTTGGTGAAAACCTCACCGCTCGGGATGTGTTCCATAACTATTATGGGCGCGTTCCATAACTCAGCCCGTTTCGCCCCGACCTCCGGCGTCCTGCCGACCGAAACACAATCAAACCTCCCTGCAATACCAAGACTGCGCGTACAGAACACCGTGGACTTCTTCCAGGCCGCTCAGCGTAAAACCGAGTGTTGCCATGCTGGTTATTCGAGCATCAAGTTCGCGTCATAGGCGCGGACGTAAAACCCCGTCCAGTTGCCGGCCGATCCGATCAGGCGCATTCGACACAAGCCGGCAACCCCGCCGACCGTGTCCGGTCTGACAAACACCAGCGGCGGCTCTTGGGATGTCACCGGACGCGCAAAGTACGTCGTTGACCCAAGTCCTGAATCTTCGGTCGGGGCGAACCGACCGGAAGAGATCACCATCAGCCTCGCATACTCAGAATCGATAATGACCGTGCCGCTGTTGTTCTTGAACTCAAGTCCATATCCCATCAGCTGAACCTCATCACGATCAGGCGCATGGTGCTGGCCGCCGAAGGGAACACGCGTCGAAATCGTGCAGGTATCGGGCCCGACCTTTATTGGGCTGCTATCAGTACAGCCAGACAGCAACGCCAGGGCCAAAGCCCCTACGATCAATTTCATGCAGGTCACTCCTGTGGAATGGGCTGGAAGACATCACTGGTTTGCAGTTTTACGAACCACGCGCGTATTGAAGAATTGCCCACAGAGACTGCGCGATAATGGCTTGCTGACATCTGAAATCGACCAGTTTGGCGAATCTCGCCGTAGCACAATTGACGCACCCGAGGATGAACATAAGTTCATCGAAAACATTGTTCTATACGTCTAGTCTGCGGGTTCCGACATAGTGACTACAGGAGTAACCCACCATGTTTTCGCACGAAAGCATCCCGCTGATCATCATTTTCATCATCATGCTGCTTGGCGTGCTTACCGCCGTCCTCCATCCGGTACATGCGTTCTATAGCTGGCTTCAGAGGCGCAGGGAAAAATCATCCGCCGAGATCGCGAAAGAGGTGGATTCGCGCTGAGGTTTTTTTTAACGAGCCCGGCTAAGTCAGGGCTTTTTGTTGCCTGTTTGGATCAGCGGAAACAAAAAAGCCCAGCGCAGGGCTGGGCTCATGCTGCCGCGGCAGATCTACTTTCGATAGAAGCGCCGAAAAACCGTTTTTCCGTCATATAGTCGCTTACAGATTTTTCGAGATGCAAGCACGCACAGCAGGAAAATAGCGCCAAAGACAACCCAGAGCACTGTCGAGTTAGTCGTGATGAAGCTATGGAACAGCTTGGCTCCCCACCACCCCGCAACAACACAAAGAATCAGGAAAAAGACCGCGACGCCTTGGGGAGTACCGTAACGGACCTCGGCCTGACAACCTCGGCAGACTTGAGCGCCCCATGGCACTTCGTTCATACAGTGGGGGCAGGTAACAGTGTGATTGCTTGCCACGAACTCATTCCTTTGATTGATACTAAAAAGCGTTGCAGTCTACGAGATTTCCAAATAGCAAGAAATCACTGGCACTGCTTCCCTTCCCGCCCTCGTCCACACGATCAATTTCATGCAGGTCATTCCTGTGGAAAGGCGGGCAATGTAGCACTGGGAGGATGGGAACGAAAAAGCCCGGCGCGAACCAGGCCTTTCGAGTTACGGATCAAACCATCTCCACCGGTGGTTCTGGCCAATGCGCGTTTACAAATTCACGCAGCTCCTCTTCGGTCTCGAATACCAGTCCTTTCATATCGGTTCCATCAGGAGCTGTCTCGAATGGTTTTCCAGTGAAGATGTTCCGAACATACAGCTGTTTACGCTCTGTCATGTGCAATCTCCGTTGCATGTAAAACTGACAGAATCATGCAGGCTTCCGCCGGCCATTTACAAGCTGCGAACGCCGACATCTGTACGAATGCCCAGTAACTCCCCGCCACCCGCCGATAGTAGCCTTATGACTCCATCGGAACGGATATTGATATGACCATCGACCTAGTGATGCCCCCCGAGACCTCTCAGCTTCTTAAAGTCGCGATTGATGAGCGCTACCCCGACTTGAAGCACTTGCATCGAAGCGTTGAAATCACTTCGAAAAATCCATGGACTGGAACCATTCGATTCCACAACCCAACGAGTTCCAGCAGCGCTATCTTCGACTTCGCACCGGGAAGAACAGACGGCAAGCCGGATCTGTACATCATCAAAGACTGGAATGACTAAATAACCACATCGCAACGGATTCCCCAGTCCTTTGCCTGCAAGCCCAAGGACTGGGATTGCGCCATTTTCGGCGCGCTTATGACCTAGAGGTCAATATGAGTAGCTTTGAAGGGGCCCTTATCAAGCATGGGGGTGTTACTTTCGCAGTCGTGATAGTCAAGCACCACTACACAAATTCTTCATCTGCAGCACAGCCAGTCCGCGCATCGTTCCAGCCGTACTTTCCTGGAGTTCCCGTTGTTCTGGCGTCACAAGATTCTCGGGGAACCTTCCGGTATCACGGTCGACCAGATCTGGCCAAGCTGCTTGCAGGACTTCACCCTTCGCAGATTCCGTGGATGAAATACAGCACGTAACTGCAATTGTGTCATGCGGGGTTTCTCCTTGTTTTCTGCTGTTCATGAGCATTCCAGCGGGAATCCCGCATCATGTGGTTGATTGTGCATCTCTGTGCCTGAGAGCCAGGCGTGTTCGGTCCAACCATGGGCCGCCGAAAACGATCACTTCAGACGGTCGTCCATAAAGGTGGTGCAGCAGAAAAGGTCCAGAGCCGAACGTGGTTGAGTCCTCTCCAGGTAGCGCCGGATCGCCACCAAGAAAAATCCCGGCGAGGTTCGGGTAAACCGTGCGCCCGGCTTCCATCACGATCATGTCCCCGGTTGATCGACCCGATAGAAGCCGGCGGCCTCGTAATTCGCCTCGTATAGTAACCTCGTCCCGTTCGTTGCCGATCAGGCCGTCACGCCTTTGCGAATACTCGGCCTGGGAGATGAGCCCGGCTTTCTGCTCAGCATCCAGCTTTTTCTGAGCGTTGCTGTATTCCGCCAGAATTGCCGTGAGTTGGTTTTTGGCATAGTTGAAACCGCTTAGATCTACGCCGCCTGCTGCTACGGCGGGATCCTTGTTCTTGTTCTTGATGTTTTGAATCGTCTTTGCCACGTAATCGGGCTTGACGAGCGGGCTATCCGGATTTGTCTTGTGTAGATCGTCGACAGACCGCTGATACTCCTTAATCAGCTTGTTGCGCTTCTCGGAATTGGTGAGGTTGGAATCGCTGATCGCTTTCAGCTTCTGCTCAGCCTCAATTGACACTTTTCGACGGACCATTCTCTTCTGAAGCGGGTAATGCCACCCAAAGCTAAAATCCCAGGATTGATGTGTCGCTGGTTGGAACAGCGTCGTGCCAAACGCCGTTAGCGGCACGCATCAACTCGAGGCCCCCTGCGGGCAAGATACCGGCAGCGCCAGTAGTATCTTCGTAGGCGATATCGCCATCAATCATGAAAGTGACCGTTGCAGTCCCTGAGTGTGGATGCATACCAGAGTCGGCCTTCCCGCAGTTTGCACCTAAACCGAAAATAGCCAGAAAGACAAAAGGCTTCAAAATCTCGCCCAAGTCAGCCGGGCTCATAAGTCTTGTTAAAGAGCCAAGGTTTTTTCCTTTGGTACGATGAATAATGGAGCGTTGCAGAACTTCGGCGGTCGCATTCATGTGAGCTCTCTCGAGGCACTAGAAGATATTGTTGATCAGTACTTCGACTATCTGGGACTGAGGTTCGAACAAGAGATGTTGCGCAACGTCAGGTTGGAACGAAAGCGACTCCAATGACTAACGTGAAGCACAGAGGAAGGAAAGCCTGCTGCTCATGTTAGCTTCAACAGGGCGGCAATCTACAGCCAACCCCCTTGAAAAAGACAAAACCATGTGAACCAAAACGTAAGTAATTTCCCCCAACGCTTTCAGGCACAAACAACTCTAGTCCAGAGTCGCTAGTCCGGCGCATTGCAGATTTTGGCAACTTTGAGAGCTAGCTCGATTGACAATTCTAAACGCTCTGCTATACATAGCTGGACTTAGCGTCATGCTCATTGCCGCGCATCATTTCGGCAACGAACTGGTTAATATTTCATATTGTCATGATGACAGGAATTAAGATGGAATTGATATTACCTAACTTGTACCTACTCAGGAAAACCCCTGCCGGCGAGCCCACCCCTTATACATTTTTTGCAACAAGACCGAGGGGGAATATTATTTTTGCCACGAAAGCGAATGTAACTGGCTTTTTCGGTGAGATCGAGAATCAAGGTGGTGTATCAGCTATCTTATTAGGTGATCGACACCATGCGAGCAGCCATACCGTAGACTTGGCAAGACATTTCAACGTGCCGCTGACTTGTAGTGATATTGAGGCAAAAGCTTTAAACTCCAAAGACCTGCATGTCTCTAATCCTTTGTCATTCTCTAATCAATTTTTTTCCGAGGATATTCAAATCATCCCGGTACCAGGGCATACCCCGGGTGCATTCGCCTATGTTTGGGATAATGAAGGATGCAAAATTTTATTTATTGGCGACACCTTGGTTCCGGTAGATGATGGTTGGCAATATTGGGTTTCGTCACCAAACAGAAGAAAGTTTGCGGAAACGTTGCAGATGCTGGAGAGTATTGAATTTGAGTATATAATTTCAAATTCCTTCGCCAGTACCGGAAACCCCTGCAGGAAAGTTAGTCACACTGAGAAGTCAGCCATCATAAATCAGGCAATCAATGACTTACTGGGAGAGTAAGTCACCGTGAGGTTTTTTGGCTGCGAAATTCGCATATCAATTTAATCACATCAAACCCTCCATTGAGGGAAGGCATATATGGATATTGCTTTGATAAACATGCCGTTTTGTTATTTGGAAAGCCCTTCACTGGCACTTTCCCAATTAAAATCGGTCCTTCAGGAAGACCCAGATATAGCCAATCGCACAAGTGTCGAAATTCACTATTTTCAACATGATTTTGCGATATGGGCAGGGCTTGACACCTATCAGAAAATAGCCGATTCGGAAACATTGCTACTGGGAGAATGGTTGTTTAGCAGTGTATTTTTTCCGGACGGTGATGTAGTAGCCCATGAATATGTTGACCGATACTACCCGACAAAGAAACAGTAACTCCTTGACATCAGATCGCGAATCGATGGCTTTCTGGATGACCTTATCAGGAAGTATAATCTCGACAGCTATGATGTCATCGGCTTGACTTCCTTATACCAGCAAACAGTGCCTTCGTTGGCATTGGCGGAAAAGTTGCGTCAGTATCCAGGAAAGCGAGTTATCCTCATGGGAGGAGGCAACTGCGAAGGAAAAATGGGAAAGGCTTTGATTCGGAATTTTAATTGCCTGGATTTCGCTTGCTCTGGCTCGGGACTGATTAATTTTCCATTATTTATAAGATATCTACTAAATCAGCAGATGGAGCGCTGCCATGTAATCCTAGGCTTTTTCTCTCGTTTCAACAAATGCGATATTGATTGGGATACCAATGCCATCGCTTCAGAAACACCTACGAATGCTGTAATCAAACAGGACTATATCTTTGGAGATGGCTTTCCGACGATTGCTTTGCATGGGCCAGAAAGGAGTATAGACCATGTAGTAACGATAAATTATCATGATTTTCTGGACAGTTTCGAACGCATTATTCAGCCGTTGCAACCCAATTTTAGCCCACGTTGACAGCTCAAGCCACAACATCGCTCACCTCAAACAATGTGCTCATTATGGTCTGACGCCGATGTGGACATTTCTGATTGGGCTTCCCGGTGAAACAGCCCGTACACCTGGCATCCGGAAAAATTCGATTTAGCCCTTCGCCCCGCGCAGGTCTATCGCTATATATATAATGTTCCGGAAAGCGAACTTAACGACTTGGCATATTATTTTGAGGATACTCATGACCAAGCAACTTATAAACTAAACTTGGAAAAGTACGCCGACGAATTATCTTTTCGGGTTGCCATATGGCGTAATGCCTGGTTTCAGGGGAACAGACTGCCGCAGCTTCATTTCATGACGGACGCAGAAGGTGCCTATGTGTATGACTCACGGACGAGCCTTGTAAGATTGCACCGACTTGATGAGTTCGAGCGAGACCTGCTAGAGCGATTCTCTGCGCCGCAGAAGCTGAAAACGGTTGCAAAGTCCTTGAGTTCGTCTGAGCGCTTCGAGGCTGTAGTAGGTAAAATGCTTAAGCTTGGCTTATTATTCGTCGATGACGATAGAGGCATCAGCCTAGTGCTAAAGAAGGAAACCAGTGAGCCTGAGATGATAGCCACGCTCAAACGGCAAGAAGCCAAGTTGCACTGATATGGTGACCGGTTTACTGGTGGTTGATGCGCTGCGTTATGGACACTGAAGTAGTTGGCTGACCGATTGAATCCACAGCCAAAAGTAGCCGTTCATAAATCGCAGCATTTGACCAAAAGTTGACTTTCTGACCAGAGCATAAAAATCGAAGCTCTACCGAAAACCACGCTTTGAATGACCTGCCCTTCTACACCGCGTCCTCTTCATTGACCGGCAACGAAGCAAACATTTCAGCGCGGCACACCTCGAGGATCTCATCCGCCAGCGCGGAATCATCCGGGCAGGCACGCGACAAAATAATCGCACCGACAGCGCGAGACAGCAGGTCGATCATTTTCTTTCTCCCCTCACCCGGGACAGCATCCGGGCTAGTCGGATATTTGTCCCCCAGGGTTTGCAGGGTGTGCTCGACCCCTTCGGCAAACGTCGCTTTCAAATCATCCGATTGACGCGCCGCGTCGCTACACAACGCGGCCATGGTGCAACCGCTGCCACGTCCGTCCCGATGCTCCCTCGTCACATAGACATCGATAAAGCCCGGTACATCGAGCGATTCAGCAACTTCCAGCGATTTGGAAAGGCTGCTGGCCGAGGCTTCGGCCATCAGGTCGGCCTTCGAACCGAAATGCTTGTAGAAACCTCCGTGGGTGAAACCGGCAGCCGCCATGAGATCCGACACACCGACGCCGTCGAAGCCGCGCTCACGGAACAGCTCAGAGGCCGTCTCAACGATGTGCTCCCGATTGGCCTGCGCCTGGGCTTTGGTCACTCTCACGTGCAATACCTCATGTCCACTGGGAAATCATGCGCCCAATGATACATAGATGTTGGTCATAATCAAAATTGTTGACAGTTTAGATTTCGATCATCATCCTAATTGCACGCCCAACCGATCTCCATCAACGGGCACGGAAGAATTACCAAATGACCGACCAGAATCTGTTCACCCCTTACACGCTTGGCGCCCTCACGCTGTCGAACCGCGTCGTCCTCGCGCCACTGACACGCAACCGAGCAGGCGAAGGCTTTGTGCCAAGCGAGTTGCCTGCAGACCGCACGTCAGGGCCTGCTGCAGCAAATCCGCCAGTCTGCGGTTGCCCAGCGCTACCAGACCCAACAGTGATCATTTTGTAGCGAACACCCGTGCAGGTTTCGATGCAGGCGCCCAAGGCACTGCATCGACTACGGGCCTCTGTTCGGAGTAGACATGACCCCCACGAAAACAAATAACCCCGCTGGCTCGCAGACGTCGTTCATCAACGCGACGAACCAGTCGATCACGGTCAAAGGCATTCCCTTCGCCTATCGCGACATCGGCCCCAAGACCGGCGTCCCCCTCGTATTGTTCAACCATTGGGGCGCGGTGCTGGACAACTTCGACCCCGCGATCATCGATGGCCTGGCACAAACGCGACGCGTCATTGCCACCGACTATCGCGGGATCGGCGGCTCTGGTGGAACCGCGCCACTGACGGTCGGCGAAATGGCTGACGATGCCATTCAACTGATACGCGCGCTGGGTTTCGAGACAGTCGATGTGCTCGGCTTTTCACTCGGCGGCTTCGTCGCTCAGGACATCGCCCTGAAGGCGCCCGAATTGGTGCGCCGCTTGATTCTCACCGGCACCGGGCCGGCCGGCGGCATCGGTATCGACAAGGTCGGTTCGGTGACGTGGCCATTGATGATCAAAGGCTTGCTGACCTTGCGAGATCCCAAGTTCTACCTGTTCTTTACTTCGACGCCCAATGGCCGTCGAACCGCATCGCAGTATTTGCAACGCTTGAAAGAGCGCAAAAAAAATCGCGACAAAGGCCCGACGCCCAGTGCTTTCCTGCGGCAGTTGAAAGCCATCACCGCGTGGGGCAAACAGGCACCCCAAAACCTCGGGCGCTTGCCGATACCGACGCTGATCGTCAACGGCGACAACGACATCATGGTGCCCTGTGTTAACTCGATTGCGCTGGCCAACCGCATCCCCAACGCACAGCTTGTGATTTATGAGGATGCCGGGCACGGCGGCATTTTCCAGCACTACGTTGACTTTGTGATCAAGGCACTGGCGTTCCTTGATGCCTGACAACACGGCACATTAACGCCGCAAACGCTCCGCCCCCCTCATTCCAACCTGACAAGAGCCGTACAACGATGAAGGCATTTTTAATTGATCGCTATGGCAAGAGCACCGGGCGCATTGGCGAAGTCCCCGCCCCCGCGGTGGGTGCTCATGACGTCTTGATTGAGGTACACGCCAGCAGCGTCAACCTGCTGGACTCGAAGATCCGCAAAGGCGAATTCAAACTGATCCTGCCCTATTCATTTCCGCTGGTACTGGGCAATGACCTGGCGGGCGTGGTGGTTGAGGTTGGCTCGCAAGTGAAACGCTTTAAACCGGGAGACGAAGTTTACGCTCGCCCGCCCGAAGCGCGGATCGGGACGTTCGCTCAATTGATCGCCATGAACGAAGACGCGATCGCCCTGAAACCTGCCAATACCAACATGGCACACGCCGCGTCCATCCCCTTGGTCGCACTGACCGCCTGGCAAGTGCTGGTCGAAACCGCCCAACTGAAAAAGGGCCAGAAAGTGCTGATCCACGCCGGTTCCGGCGGTGTCGGCACCCTCGCCATCCAACTTGCCAAACACCTCGGCGCCTTTGTCGCGACCACCACCAGCACCACGAATGTCGAATGGGTGAAGGCGCTGGGGGCCGATCTGGTGATCGACTACACACAGCAGAACTTCGAACGTGTCTTGCACGACTACGACGTGGTGTTGAACAGCCTCGGCGCGGACGTGCTGGAGAAGTCACTCAAGGTCCTCAAGCCCGGTGGCCAACTCATTTCCATCTCAGGGCCACCCACTGCGCAGTTCGCGCAGCAGCAAGGGTTGTCCTGGCCATTGAAGCAAGTCATGCGCCTGCTGAGCCTCGGTATTCGGCGCAAGGCACGCAAGCAGGACGTCAGCTACGCGTTCGTGTTCATGCGGGCCAATGGCGCCCAACTGCAACAAATCACCCCGCTCATTGAGGGCGGAATCATCAAACCTGTGGTTGACCGCTCCTTCACCTTTGAATCAACGGCAGAGGCATTGAAGTACGTCGAGCAGGGACGAGCCAAGGGCAAGGTCGTTGTGACGATCAAATGACTACGCCACCTATCGACGAGTCGACCGCAGAGGCTGCGCAGCGTTTGCCGATTCAGCAGTCAACATCCGGGGTGACTTCGCCAAAGTTGCAGAAACAGGAAGAGCTGCAACCGGACGTTGTGTCTGTTGAACCGCCAGTGATCGTTTGGCGCAGTTTGATGCTTGAGCAGTAGGACTAAACGGGTTGCATGGATGAGGGTGCGAGCAACATTCCTGAGGATAGTTTTCGCAGAAAGCGGCGGAACGAATGTAGAGATTGCGATCTTTTCCTCGCCACAGCCCAACAAATCACACACAAACAAAAACACCGGGTGCCGTTTTTTTTGCCTGGTGTTCATGCACAGTCGAAGCCTTGTAAAACCACTCGATGTAGTCAACGATGCGATTGGCCTTCGTCCCTTGTTTTGCGCCATGGCCCCTGCCCCATTTGCTGAATATTCAGGATTAAAGTTCGCGTACTTCACCCAAAAGACCCGATGACGGCAGAACCGACTATCCTTTCAACTAGTGAACGCTGCTGCACTCTTGGCAGAAAGGGACGCCATGCCAAACTATGATCGCGCCATCAGCTCCATACCCGGCATCACATGCGGTGATCGAACCTGTCTGATCAGGCTCCGGTTACTCTGGATGGCTTCAATTTCGGTTTTCTGTCTTTGCGCGGCAACTTCCGGATACGGCCAGAACCTGCCAACCGCAGCGGGAGTCGAAAACGCCACGGTTACGGTGATTCAAGCGCAGGAAATCGTTTCCAGGGCCACCCTCGAAGCCGTTCGCTGGAGCGGCCCTGAATCCGGCCCGCAAGCCCTGCGGGGCAAGAGCATCGCCCTTGTCGCAGAAGATTTGCGTAACGGAGGAATTGTCGGTGTCGCGCAGGGCGCTCGCGAGGCAGCCAAGGCGATGGGCTGGACGCTGAAGATATTCGATGGCGCTGGATCATCGGCCGGGCGCGCAAAGGCCTTTTCCGATGCCCTTGCAGCGAAACCCGACGGCCTCATTCTGTGCGGCTCCGATGCCCTTGAGAACAATGCGGCGCTGATCCTCTTCGCCAACAGGGATGTGCCGGTGGTTGGCTGGCACGCCGGGGCACGCCCCGGGCCGATTGACGGTACGCCGGTGGCCATGAACGTCACGACCGACCCGCTCGAAGTGGCTCGCCTCACGGCCATGGCGGCAGTGGCACAATCAAACGGACACGCCGGCGTGGTCATCCTGACCGACTCCAAGTACAGCATCGCCATGGCGAAAGCCAAGGCCATGGAAAACGTCATTCGGGCCTGTCGGGAATGTACGTTGCTGGAAGTGCGCGATGTCGCGATCTCCGAAAGTGGCGAGAAGATGCCGGCGATCACCAAGGAGCTGCTTCAGCGCTATGGCAAGCGTTGGACCCACACGCTGGCCATCAACGATATCTATTTCGACTACTCGATTGCCTCATTGACCAACGCCGCAATACCCAGTGACGGCATCAGTCTGTTGTCTGCCGGTGATGGCAGCGCCTCGGCTTTCTTGCGCATACAGGCAAAAACCTACCAGACCGTTACCGTGGCCGAGCCGCTCAACCTGCATGGCTGGCAAGTGATGGACGAATTGAACCGGCTGTTTGCAGGTCAGCCGGTGAGCGGCTTCGTAGCGCCGATTCACTTGGTCAATGCCGACAATATCGCCTTCGACGGCGGGAAGAATTTCCAGTACGACCCTGACAATGGCTATCGAGACATCTATCGCCACCAATGGAATCCCTGACATTGGACGTTACTTCCCGGCTCGGACGCCACCTATTGCCGCAATCGCTGCGCGCACAGTTCACCCTGGCGTTTCTGACGCTGGCGCTGCTGATCCTGGCGGGTGGTGCAACTGCGGTCTACGCGTTGCGCACGTCAAACAGCGCCACCCGCCAGCTGACGGATGAACGACTGGTCCGCATGCAAGATGGGCAAGACATGCTGCAGCGTACCTTGCTGATCGAACGCCAGACCGATCAGCTTCTGACAACCCGCTCCCCCGATACCCTGCGTTCAAGCTATGCGGCGACCGTCGAACAGCTTGAAGCCCTTGATCAACTGGTGCAGCAGCTGACTGCCGCGAACAGTGGCGTGGCGATACTCGACATGCATCAGTCGAGTCAGATGTTCCGCAATACCGCCAACATTGTTGCGCAGCTGCGAGAAAGCCTGCTGCAAACCGAGGTCACCTTCGAGCAAACCCTGGGGGATTACACCACCCGGTTAACCGCGGCCCAGACCCGGGCCAGCCTGGAACTGGCGGTGTTACTTTTCGGTTTGCCGCAGGCTGTTGACAGTGATGCGGTGCAACGGCTGCAGATCCGATATGAGCGCCTTTCACGCACCGCAGGCAAGTTACCCGCCGCTGATGTGCAGACGCCAGATCTCTTCTCGCTGCGCCTGAGGCTCATCAATCAGCACAACGTCATACAGCGCTTCAATGAGGAACTGAAGAATGAGGCCGGGGTTCTGGTCGCGGTCGCCCGTGCGCAATCCAGTGCTTACACCGAAGACTATCGCGAAGCCGTGCAGCACCTGGTCGTGGCCTCAAATCGTAGCCAGCAATGGGTGCTGATCATGTTGGGCGCCAGCCTGATGTTCGCCTGGTTTGTGACCCGGGTCTTCATGGGCCGTCATGTGCTCGTACGCCTGAATGAAATAAGCCGGCAATTGCGTCAGGAACGCACTGACAACACGCATTTGATGATGGCGGAACATGGGAAGGACGAGATCGGCAACATGGCTCGCGCGGTGAATCAATTCCTCAAAGACCGACTTCAGCTGGAAAAAAGAACGGTCCAATTGAGTATCGCCACAGAACGGCTCGCCTTGCAAAACAATCGATTAGAGCAAGAAGCCGTCATCCGTGCCGGACAAGGTCATGTCCTGGAGCTGATCGCCAGGAGCACCGAGCTTGCAGAAGTCCTCGACAGCCTGGCTCACCTGGTCGAGTCCCAACTGGAGGGGATGATGGTGTCCATCCTGGTGCTGGATGAGGATGGCAAGCACCTGCTGCACGGTGCTGCGCCCAGTTTGCCGAAAGCCTATAACCAGCTCATTGACGGGATTGCGATCGGTCCGAACGTCGGTTCATGCGGCACCGCGGTGTATCGGCGAGAACCGGTCATCGTCACGGATATCGAGCTGGATCCGCTGTGGGAGGAGTACCGTTCAGTCGCTGCGCCCTATGGATTTCGCGCCTGCTGGTCGACGCCGATTCTGTCCCATGAGCGAAAGGTATTGGGCACGTTTGCCTTGTACTCCAACACCGTACGCAGCCCCAGCTCGAAGGAGACGCGACTGATCAACATGGCGACACCTCTTGCCGGCATTGCGATAGAACGCCAACTTACCGAAAAGCGCATTCGCTATATGGGCGACCATGACGCACTGACCGGTCTGCCGAATCGCGCACTGCTCGAAGACCGTCTCAAGCAGGCAATACTTTATGCTCAGCGCTACAGCCGGCTGGTGACGGTGGTGTTTCTCGATCTGGACAAATTCAAACTGGTGAATGACAGCCTTGGGCACAGTGCTGGAGACGAACTGCTGAAAACCGTCGCCCAGCGCATGCTGGACTGTGTACGCCGCACCGACACCGTCGTGCGACTGGGTGGCGACGAGTTTGTGATCATCCTGTTCGACCAGCCCTCAGACCACGATGGCGTGACTCCAGCCCTGCACAAAATCCAGGAAGCCATCCTGCGGCCGATTCAGCTCAGCGGGCATACACTCCACGTCACCTGCAGCATGGGGTTGGCCACTTACCCTGCCGACGGCAGCGATACCGACACGTTGCTCAGCAATGCGGATGCCGCCATGTACCGAGCCAAGGAGCTGGGTCGCAACAGTTACCAGTTCTATACGAGCGAGATGAAAAACAAGGTTCAAGGCAAGCTCGCCATGCAAGACGGGCTTCGAAACGCACTCAACCATGACGAGTTCCTGCTGCTGTACCAGCCACAGGTGGACTTGCAGTCAGGTCAGATTATCGGCGTAGAGGCACTGATCCGCTGGCAGCACCCCGAGCTCGGCATCGTGTCTCCAATCAAATTCATTCCGCAGGCCGAAGAGACCGGGTTGATCGTGCCCATCGGCGACTGGGTGATTCATGCCGCGTGCAGACAGAACAAGGACTGGCAGGATGCGGGCTGGCCGCCGATCACCATGTCGGTGAATATTTCAGCACGCCAGTTCATCGAAAGGGACCTGATCGACCGGGTGAGGCATGCCTTGCAAGAAACCGGACTGAACCCGATGTACCTTGAGCTAGAGCTTACCGAAAGTCTGATCATGCAAGACCTTCAGCAAGCCATCAGCAAAATGAAAGAACTGCAATCAATGGGGATCAGTCTCTCGATCGACGACTTCGGCACCGGCTACTCCAGCCTCGCAGCATTGAAGAGCTTCCCGATCGCGAGACTCAAGATCGACCAGTCTTTCGTGCGCGATCTGCCCGACAACGAAAACGACAAAGCCATCGCCACCGCGGTGATTTCGTTGGGGCACAAACTGAACCTCAAGGTCATTGCCGAAGGTGTCGAAACCGAAGAGCAGCAAACCTTCCTGCGGGAAAACGGCTGCGATGAAATTCAGGGCCACTTTTTCAGCAGAGCGGTCAGCGCAGAGGAAATCAGTCTGTTACTGCGTACGCCCCGGTTGCCTCAACCGAACCGTATTGCGAGCCCTGGCTCGGTAAGGCGAAAACGCAATGTAAAACGCCCAGGCAGTCCAATGCCCGGGCGTTAATGCGCCATCCCGACGCCAATCACAGTGAATACGGTATGCCCCGGTGGATCTCTTCGGACTCCTCCGCAGGGGTTGGTCTACGCTGAAAGCAGGGTCGGAGGATTTGATCATGTGTGGTCGACTTTCCCAGTACCGAGGCATTCACGACTTCGTGGCCGCGCTAAGCATGCCCAATGCCCTGGTCAACAATGCCGGCGATCAGCCGTTCGAGCTCTACAACGCCGCGCCGTCGACTCAGCTCGCTCTATTCCACCAGGAAAGCAGCGTGCTGCACGCCGACAGGGTGCGTTGGGGCTGGCAGCCACACGGGGCCAGGGACCACGCCACACCGATCAATGCCCGTGTCGAGAAAGTCGCCCACGGCCCATACTTCAAAGCCATATGGCCGCACCGCGCAATTATTGCAATCGACAACTGGTTTGAATGGGTTTACGAAGGTGGCCCGAAGAAACAGCCCTATCTCATCCGCCGGAAGGATCGCGCGCCGATCCTGTGTGCTGCGATTGGCCAGTATCCAAGGTACGAACATGAACCGGACGAGCACGACGGCTTCGTGATCATCACCGCCGACAGCAAGGGCGGAATGGTGGATATTCACGATCGGCAGCCGGTGACACTGAATCCCGAATTGGCCCGGGAATGGCTGGACCCGGCTACGCCCAAGGATCGCGCCGAGCAGATGGTGTTGTTGCAGGGGGAACCAACCGAGGCGTTCGAGTGGTTCAAGGTCGACCAGGCTATTGGCAACGTGCACAACCAAGGTCCGGACCTGATCAGACCGATCAGCGATTGACCTCCCTGGCATATGCCTGGCAAGTCGACAGAAAATTACTATCAGCGCTACTTGCTAGAACATCAGCGCTGCTCATACTCTTGCCGGCATGAAAATACGCCGCCCCCTTACCCCTGAAGAAGTCGCCGAAAGCAACCGGCTCAAAGCGGTTTACTACATGTACAGGGTTCAGAACGGCCGCCGCTAAAGGTATTCTGGAACAAAGGCCGAATCACTATGGGGTTCCGGTCGAGCTCTCTCCAGGAAGACCCGGTGAACACAACGGTTCTGGAAAACGTGCCACTCGGTGCACTTTTCAAAATCAACATCCACGCCAATTCGAGCGACGCCGTGTCCGTCTCGGCGAGCTGTAACGGCGTCAAATCCACTTCCGCAATCATGCGTCTCGACAACACCTGGGACACGAAAACTCTCGCCTTCCACGGCGGCGTGTACAACCAGATCGATTACTCCGACACCACTGACCCGGAAGACGGTTCAGTGTGCATCATCAGCGACCTTTCCATCACCCACGCCTGATATCGGGAATTTTGTGCGAGCAAGGCAAGCGGTGCCACGTCAGCCTGACAATACAGTACCAGTCGTCAGCAGAGGGAGGGCCACCCTGGCATCCATTACTACGCTTTCAGTTCAATACATGGAGGTGTTCATGTCTGAAGAAAGTGTGATTGATTCGCTTCCGTTCCATCGCGATGCAGACAGTGGGTGGTTCTACCCTGATGACCTGATCGACATGAAACGAATCTGAATGGGTGCCCACCCTGACCAACTGCTGGCCATTCAGTAATCCTTCTGAAACACATCTGGCCGGGCAAGCGGTGCTGATTTTACCCAGATCAGCTTCAAGTGTCCCGAACACAATGCTGAACAAAATTAACATTAAAGGACTTGTCTACCGCTCATCGCTTTCCTTCCAGGACTAAAAATATCTGTTTGACAGTCTATTCTTCAGATCTATATTCAATCTGCTAAATAAGCAAAACTGCGACTTGGCTGCAATAAACATCCGCACCACAAAATCACTTGAAAAGGAATTCAGCATGACTATTAATTTCGTCCCGTCAAAAAGCGACCAAACGTACTTGACCATCAACTGCCACTCAGTAGTTACATTTAACTACAACAAGGACAACCCAACATTCTATGTGACATTTAATTATGGCCGCATCATTCTATGGACAGCCGTCCTAACACCTGTTTCACCCGTACAATCATTACCAGGCACAATCACCTCAGGCCCTGTCACACTATACGGAGGTCTCAGGGTCAACTTACAGTACTTAGGCAACAGCTACAACGTCCTGCTCACAGGAACTATTGGTGATATCAACGGCGCCACCTCCTTCAACTCCAGCAACATTGGCAGCTTCCAAACGGGCGCATTTGAGGAAGTAATCTATAACGCAACCGCTCCTGCTTAATAGTTTTTAAATACGTCTTACTTAAAGACCCAAGAGCGCTTCCCCTCCAACAATCGCTGTTATGTTGGAGGGGATTGACCTGACACCTCGTAGAAAACAACCAGCCAGCAACATCTGGAGTCGGGGCAAAGCTGATCGGGTAATCGTCACCCTCATTGAACAGGCCAATGTCTTTCGTTGGAAACGGTCGGCTCACGCTCTCACCCCGGACTTGAAATCGTTCAGGGTTGAGACTATCAGTGAGACTCAATCCTTCGAGGGCCGTGACATGCCAACGACTGAAGAATCAATCATTGCAGCGGCAAGGCTGCGTGCCGCCTACCGAGGAGAAAACGAGGCGTTGGCTGCGGCTTCAGCGCTCGAAGCCTTGGCAGTGCTGAAAAAAACGTTGAAGGGAGACAAGTACCAAGCAGCTCTCGAGAGACTGTATCTTGAGTATTCAACCTCTTGATCAATCCAGTACCGCGATCTCACTCTCTGGTGTCACACCACCATTCGTCGCCTATGTAAACCTGACGGGGAATTGGCGACCATGTCTGGCTTAGGGATTGCACAGATCGGTCGTAGCGGCCCCAGAACGACGTAATTCTGACGCGGCGGCATTCAAATTAACGCTTAAGGACTCCAGCGATACGCTTGGTCAGTCACCGGGAGATGTACCGTGTCAACTCTCAATGAAATCGCAGCGAACCACGCGAGAATGGCTAAGGCAAAGGAAGAAGAGTCGACCGGGCTGAGTGAGCGACACCTTCAAATAGTGGGAAGTTTCGAAATCTCATCCATTGATGAGCAACAGCACATTCCACTGCACCTCATCACTGGAGTGCAGGACAACCATCTCGCACAAGCCACTGGCTATTGACTCTGACGGTGCACACTGAGCGTCGACCCAGTCGACGCCTGTTGGAAAAGCGGACATCACAATGGCTCACGCTGCCAGCGAGTCGTTTACAGCGGGCAGATAGCGACAACTTCATCGCCACTGCCTGCAGAGGTGACTTGCACAGTCCAGCCTTGCGCAAAAGTCATGTCGTGATCCTCCACGATGGCGCTGATGACGGGGCAAAGCTTTCTGGCTTCCTCTAGAGAGCCATCAACAGAGATGTAAACCGAACGATCCTCGCTTGAGAACTCGGAGGCCTGGGTCAAGGCGTCGTTGCCATCCAGGATTTTGCAGAGTAATGAGGCGTTCTCGACGGACTCGTCAGTAGTGCCGGAGTACGCACATTGAGCAGTCACAATCGTCAGTAAAAAGAACATACCTGCTGCGTATTTGTTTCTCACTTCCATGTTCCTTGGGTGGGAGGGGCAGAAAATACTAATTCATCAGTCGGTTAATAGTTATCAGTTTTGGCTGACAGCTCCTTCCCCCTCCCCTCCGCCCCCCTATTTGCGTTGACCATTGACGGTAACGAAGGCGCGCCCCATACCTGCGGCCAGCAGGAGGCACGATCGCTAATGGCCAGCTATTCTGCTGCTCGACCAGAAACTTTGGAGCGTCTCTCTGGTCAGCTGTCTCGTACAAAAAACAGCGCGGATTCGCTGTTCAACATGGATCAAGTCAAAAGGGAAATTTCGACTGTGCAAAACTTCATGCGCCTTACAAAAGGTGCCTCAACCTATCAATTATGCATCGGCAGGCTGCGATTAATTATTTTCAGGCTTTCCGTCAATCGTTATCGATGGAAGCCTTGGCGAAGAATATCCTTCCAGATCACTGATTGAAGATTGCCCTACCGCTTCAGCTCTCCATGCGGATGAGCTGAAGCCCCCCCCCCGAAGCTACAACCAGACACGTCAATAAAATCCCGCGCAAGCTCAGCCTATTCGATCAGATCCGAAAACTGCCCACCCGCTGCTTCAAGCGAGCCGCCTGCTGCTCCAGATCGGAACAGGCCTGCTAGGTCGACTGGAGGTTTTCCACGCCACCGATGCGCAGGGTCACGCTATTCAAGCGCTCGCCGGCCAGGTTGGCGAGGGTCGTAACCCTCCGGCAGTTTGGCCTCCGGATACGCATGACCGGACACGCCCCTATCAGTCCGCCATCATGACGAGTGGAGATAAAACAATCTGAACCTGTACCTCCCTCCCAAAGTCGAAAAAATTGGTAGCCATTAATCACTCAAGCGTCACTTTAAAAGGGGTCTTTTCATGAAGATTTCGCAAGTTATGACGAAAGATGTTTTAACAGCCAAGCCAAACCAGACGATCCAGGAAGCAGCAAGCATGATGGCCAGGATCGATAGCGGTGCCATTATGGTTGAGGAGCAAGAGCGCCTGGTTGGCATGATCACGGACCGGGATATAGCCATCAGAGCCGTAGCCGAAGGACTCACCGGCACAACCCCTATCAGCAAGGTAATGACTGGCGGCATCCGTTATTGCTTTGAGGATGATGATATAGAGCATGTGGCAAAAAACATGGCGGACGTTCAACTCCGTCGCCTCCCCGTGCTCAGCCGAGACAAGCGGCTGGTGGGCGTCGTGTCGCTGGGAAACATTGCCAGCACTCACTCTCAGTCCGCCGCCGCTACTGTTTTGCGCGGTGTAGCGCAGGCTCACTAACCAGTTGGATAAGGGGACGTTCAAGTGTTCATCAGGATTAAAGCAACCATGGATCTGGCACACTCGCCTGGCCTGGAATCCTGTTGGGAACACGGCTTCAGGGTCAGGCGAGTCCTTCCGTAAACATCCGCTGCCAATGGCTCGCCGGATAGCCCCTTTCCCCACCCAGCGCGTCTCTCGCTGGATCGCTTGCGCATTGCGCGACATGTCAGTCCGACTCGATGAACAGGTCTTTATCATCCGGGCCTAGCGCCGGCTCTTGATCCTCCAGGCTGTCGGTTTCACGCTTCTTTTTCAGCCGGGCTCGAGCGCGCTCGGTGTCGCAGGTCTTTCCTTCTGCCAAGGTAATCAGAGTTGATGAAACCCGATAGAAACCACCACACGGCTCGCAATAAACACGTAATCCACCCCCGAACGAAAGATCTTCCAGTGCATTAGTATTTCCACACAGCGGACAGTTCATAGCCACCTCCTGATCGTTCAGCCACAACCGCTTTAGGCCGCCCTAGACTCTGACAATCTGAATGACGTGGTAAATGAATAGCGGGGGCATGTTGATATCGACAGGGGTTATCCAGGTAGGTTGCTTATTCTTTACTCGCACCGCCAACCAGACCGGGTGCGCTCTTTAGGAATTTTTCGCTCTGCCTCGCTGAGCCCCGTAGGAACTGCCGAAAGCTGCGATCTTCTTTTGATCCTGACAGGAGCCGCTGAAGATCAAAAGATCGCAGCCTTCGGCAGCTCCTACGGAGGGTGGTATTACAGCCGGGTGGAATCTAATCCGAAGTCAGCGGCTGCCTGGAGCGACTTGGTGCGATGAACGACTTCTCCTCGGTGTCGCGATGCAATAAGGAAACGTTGTAGTCATAGCGGGATATCAACGGCACCGGCTCGTCATTGCGGGACATCTTGAGCCATTGTCTTGTGCGCTCGATGTCAAAGGACTCGTTCCTGCCCTTCATTTTTTTTATCAGGTTCGTCGAGACCCTGAAGCGTCCACATCCGGCCGAGCATGCAACCTCTGACCAGTCTTCAGCCACATGAACAGTGTTAGAGACAGCGTGACAGATTAAGCACTTCATGTTCGATCTCCTTATCCATGAATTATCAACTGTAGACGATCCACGACCAGGGAGCCCTGTCTCCCGGCGGAAAACCAAGTCAACCGGTCACCTCGCCAGGTGAACAGTCAAAGAAGCGATAAGTGAAGAGCCCAGCGCGATGGCTGGGCTCCGGTTATCTTCTGTTTTCCAGCATTTTGTCGGCGAGCGCCTTGGCCCTTTGGATCAGCAGGTTTTGCCTGTCTTCATGGGTGGCTTCTCCAACCACCGGCGCCGTCAGATGGCTTTCGGCAATTAACGCAGCACAGAAGTATTGATCCCAGACAGCGCTTTGCTCCGACACCGGTTTGTTCATTTGGTCGGCGATCATATGCGGCTCCTTTCTGATGAGGTAGCTCCGCTATTTTACGCCCGAATCGCGAACAACCGGCGTCGGTCAGGATAGTCGGTGCCTCATTGCAATGCCGCGCACTGGCGACAAGTCATTTCCTCGACTAGGATTTTAGCGTACAGGACTTCGCCCACTGTGTTGTCGGGCGACTCACCAGGGAGAGATAGATGACACCTACTCGTATTTGCGAGCAAACCTATCGTGGCTGGTCCAGCCCCATCTTGCTTGAACTCAAAGAGAGAGAACATCAGCTAGACCCTTCGGAACGCCAGGCCCTGCAAAATGTCCTGGTAGAGAGGAGACTTCTAAACACCGGAAACCCTTCTGGCAGTGATCGACGCAAAGCTGATCCGGCCAAATAGCTTTCACCAACGCTGCTAGCACCCTGCCAGCAGCGTGCTTATCAGCAATCACCAAATTCCAGACAAAAAAAAGCCCAGGCAGCTGATGGACGCCTGGGCTTTAAAAATGCATAAACCGTGGTGGTGAACGCGGGGCGATATTACCCAATAGCGTGATCTGTAACAAGATATTTTGACTCACTATCCAGTTACTAAGTTATCTAACCCATTAAATAACCACACTATTTTTAAGCTATCTACAAACAATCCCGGACAGCCTTGCGCAACGCCGCTGATTTGGCCCATGGCGGCCCTTGGTAAAGTGATACCCGGCTGCCATCCTTCGATTTCACGATATCCAGAATTTCGTCAGCCGTGATGACGCTCGGCGCGGTGATTCGGTAGCCGTTGGAAATCGTCGATTGCGTCGATCCAGGGATGTCCTGACGCCACAAGGGCAGTACACACGCGGCATATTCCTTGGGCGCTTTATCGCTGTATTTGCTGACATTGGGCTCGCCGGGCACCAGGGATGCGGGTAACGAACAACCCGCCAACAAAGCCACCGCTACTCCCGCTATCAACATCCGCATAACGCTTCCCCATCCTGAAAAACGGGAAATGTAGCCTTTACCTGCGCAGACATCCAGTGGACGCTGGGGCAATGCCTCTATGAAGGAATTCTTATAGGGCAATGCCAGTCAGTTAAGGTGCGGAATCTGTGGGAGCGGGCTTGCTCGCGAAAGCGGTGTATCAGGCGACATCAATATTGACTGTGCCGCCGTCTTCGCGAGCAAGCCCGCCCCCACATGGATTGCGCTTAACTGACCGGCATTACTCTTATAGGGGAGCTTTTATACAGAAGCTTCGCCCTGCCCCGGATCGGCTCCCGAACCGGAATCGGGATATGACCTTGCGTTCAGGTACACCATCCATCGCTCGTACGCTTCATGCTGCCATGCCGTGACGCGCTCCCATTCCGGGCCGCTCATCTGATGAGCCGAGATCAGCTTCATCATCTCCGTGGTTGCCGCATCCAGATCAACGATCAGCCCATGTGCATGGTGTCTGAAATCATCGGTAGCCGTCATTTGAGATACCTCGCCCCAGCGAATAAGGCATTACCTCAATACGACAGCAGAGCTGTTCACTCGCGTTGATTTTCCCGACCAATGGAACCACCTTCCATCCCTACCCCTTCACGCACACCACCTGCCGCAAGGTGTGCAGCACTTCCACCAGATCACGCTGGGCGTACATGACTTTGTCGATGTCCTTATAGGCCATCGGAATCTCATCGATGACTGCCGCATCCTTACGACACTCCACATGAGCAGTCGCGCGGATCTGGTCTGCGACGGTGAAGGTGTTTTTGGCTTTGGTACGGCTCATGGTTCGACCGGCGCCGTGGCTGCAGGAACAAAACGATTGCTCGTTGCCCAGGCCACGCACGATGAAGCTTTTGGCGCCCATGGAACCGGGAATGATCCCCAACTCGCCCTTCTTCGCCGACACCGCCCCCTTGCGGGTGACCAGGACGTCCTCGCCGAAGTGCCGCTCTTTCTGCACGTAATTGTGGTGGCAGTTCACGGCCTCCAGCGCGACCTCGAAGGGTTTGCGGATCTCTTGTCGCGCCGCGTGAATCACCGCTTGCATCATCAAGGCACGGTTCTGCCGGGCGAAGTCCTGAGCCCAGCCCACCGCTTCGACGTAGTCATCGAAGTGTCGGCTGCCCTCTTTGAAGTAGGCCAGATCGCGGTCCGGCAGATTGGCGATGTGCTGGCGCATGTCCGCCTGGGCCAGTTGAATGAACAGGGTGCCGATGGCGTTGCCAACCCCGCGAGAACCGCTGTGCAACATGAACCAGACGCGGTTGGCCTCGTCCAGGCAGACCTCGATGAAGTGATTACCGGTACCGAGGGTACCCAGGTGCTGACGGTTGTTGGTGCTGGCCAGTTTCGGGTACTTGTCGGTGATCGCCTTGAACCGTGGGTTCAACGCCGCCCAGGCCTGATCAGCCTGCTGTGGAACGCGCTCCCAGGCGCCCTCGTCGCGCCGGCCACGGCTCAACGTGCGGCCATGGGGCACGGCCTTTTCAATGGCCGTGCGCAGACCGTGCAGGTTGTCCGGCAAGTCGGCGGCGGTCAGCGACGTGCGCGCGGCAATCATGCCGCAGCCGATGTCCACGCCCACGGCCGCCGGAATGATCGCACCCACGGTCGGGATCACGCTGCCGATGGTGGACCCTTTGCCCAGGTGCACATCCGGCATCACCGCCAGATGCTTGAAGATGAACGGCATCTTCGCGGTATTGATCAATTGCTGCCGGGCTTCGCTTTCAACCGGCACGCCTTCGGTCCAGAGTTTGATCGGCTTGCCGTTGGCGACTTCCAGCAGTTGGTAGGCAGGTTGTTGCATGATATCGACTCTCTTCGGATCAGACGAACATAACGCTCCATCGAGGGAAATGGGATTACTATTTCGTAGCGGGGAATTGCAGGAGGTCATCATGTGGCTTAACGAATATGAACAGCAACTTCGGCGCGATCTGCAAGGCGTGGCGTCGGATCTGAGGTGGTCGGCGGTAGAGCTTTTGCGCATCGCAGAGCAGTTGCGCCAGGCCGGTAATGATGTGGATGCAGAGGCAACGCTAAGGCTGTGCGCGTTGTTCCAGGGCGATGAAGAACGCCTGGCGGGCTATGCTGAAGAAGTGAAAGCAAAGAGCATCACTCGAACGAAAGTTCACTAGAGCGCGCTGTCATGAACAAGCCTCTATGCGCGCTGATTGCCGTGCTGGCGGCGTCAGGTGGCTGCAACACCGAATCACATCTCTATCGAGACCAACCGTTGGTCGCCAAGGTCGAAACCGGCATGACCAAGGATCAGGTCGAGCGGATTGGCGGCAAACCGCTATCGATCACGGCTCGCACGGTGGAGCCTGGCACCTGCTTTGATTACAAGCTGACCCAGGCCGGCCATCAGCAGCCATACAACGTCAGCTTCGACGGCAGGGGCCAAGTCGACCATAAAAGTTTCATGACGTGCGCGCAATGGAGTCATGCCCAAGAAAAAGCCAGAGAGTATTCTCCCTCCACGGGCGGGATGGGTGGCGGTTATTGACCTGTAAAAGCAGCCTCGCGAGCTCGGCAGCTGCTACAAATAGTACAAAGCCCCGGCAAACCGGGGCTTCAGGCACACTATTTGTCTGATTTTTGGCTACGCGATGATCTACCCGACCGGGCCCTGTAGGCGGGAAGCGCAGCCGCATAGGCCAGTGCTTCTTCTCGGCTGCCAAAGGATCCAAGCCGGTCACCTTTGGTGCACACCCGCCAGGGGCCGCTGTTCACGCTGAGTACGTCATAACCGTTCATGTGCATTTTGGTCAGCATCGGAACGCTCATAGTCACCTCCATTTCGGCAGTGATAGTCCAGGGTCAACCCAACTACCTTACACCCGACTTTCAGTGAAGTGCCAACTAGACGTCGCGTCAGGATTCCGGCATTCCATTGCACTTTCAACGGCCCTGTCGGCTCTAACCCTTGAAGCAGACACTTCTGCGGATTGCGGTCTGAATATTGCATTTTTATGACTGTTTTATGACAACCGGCAGTCAGGTAATCCATGAAAGTACGCGCAACCGTCATTTGCGAGCAGGACCGGCATATTCTCCTGGTGCGCAAACCCAGGGGGCGCTGGACCTTGCCCGGCGGAAAAGTCGAGCCTGGCGAAACCGCTGCGGGCGCGGCCACAAGAGAACTCTACGAAGAAACAGGGCTTGGGGTCGACGGCCTTCTGTACCTGATGGAGCTGGAAACGGCCAGCACCCGGCACCATGTCTACGAGGCGTCGGTCGTCAACCTGGCAGAGGCTCGGCCACAGAATGAAATCTTCGACTGCCTCTGGTATCCGCTGGACGCCGTGCACAACCTGAGCACAAGCGACGCCACGCTCAGAATCGTCAAAGCGTTTCAGCGTCGTTTGTAGATCGCCCCCCGGGCTTTGGCCAATGCCATCACGGCCTTGTCGATGAACCCGGCAATCTCGACCGGCATCGGGGCCAGCGATGCATGGCTGGCGTTCAGGGTCAGAATCTCCCTGGCGTTCAGTCGCACCGCCATCCATTGCCGGTTTTGCGGCGCGGGAGGGTGTATTGCAAACCTGTCAGCCCAGATCGCCGCCACCGACCGGCATGACCATGCCGGTGATGTAAGAGGCTTCGTCGCTGGCCAGAAACAGAATAGCGCCTGCCTGCTCATCCAGCGTGCCATAACGCTTCATCAAACTGCTGTCGAGGGTCTGGTCGACGATCTGCTGGTACCACAGTTTTTCCTGAGCGCTTTGCTGCGCGGTGTTGCGCGGGATCAGCCGCGGCGGCGCTTCGGTGCCACCGGGGGCGGTCGCGTTGACCCGCACGCCACGACCGGCGGTTTCGAACGCCAGGCACGCGGTCAGCGCATTGACCCCGCCCTTCGCCGCACCGTAGGGCACGCGATTGACGCTACGGGTCGCGATGGATGAAACGTTGACGATGGCGCCGCTGCCTTGTTCGAGCATGAACGGCAGCGCGGCATGGCAACACCACAGCGTCGGGAACAATGAACGGCGAACCTCGGCCTCGATTTGCTGCTCTTCATAGTGTTCGAAAGGCTTGGTCCAGATCGTGCCGCCGACGTTGTTGACCAGCACATCAAGGCGATTAAAACGTTCGACAGCGGTGCGCATCACGCGGCTGCATTCGCTGTATTGCTCAAGGTCGGCGGTCAAGGCGAGCACCTGACTGCTCTGCCCCAATTGCTTCTGGAGTTCGAACACCAGATCGGAGCGATCGACCAGAATCAACCGCGCCCCTTCGGCGGCCATGCGTTCTGCCACGCGCCGGCCGATGCCTTGGGCGGCACCGGTAATCAGCGCGACTTTTTTGTGGAATCTGTTCATGTGTACCTCGTGACGAAGGATACCGGTCCGTCAAGACTTACCGGACGAAACACTGTCCTGTGGGAGCGAGCCTGCTCGCGATAGCTGTCTCACTGGCGACATCCTGGGTGAATGTTCCGGCCTCTTCGCGAGCAGGCTCGCTCCCACATTGGGACCTTTGCCGAGCACGGTATTTGTGTACGACTTCGCTCCCACAACAGCACGAATCAAGCCGCGCTGGCGGCAAATTTCTCGTAGTAGAAGTTCGCAGGCGCAATGCCTTGCTCGCGAATGAACTGGCTGACCGCCTCGACCATCGGCGGCGGGCCGCACAGATAGACATCGACGTCGCCATCGTTCAAATGCCGTGGCTCGATGTGTTGGGTCACGTAGCCCTTGAGCGGGTGCCGACTGTCGGGGTTGGCCACGCAGGCGCTGAAGCTGAAGTTCGGGATCCGCGCGGCGAAGGCTTCCAGTCGATCCATCTCCACCAGGTCGAAATCGTTGGTCACGCCGTAGATCAAATGCAGCGGATGCTCGCTGCCCTGCTCGGCGATTTTTTCCAGCATCGCGGTAAACGGCGCCAGGCCAGTGCCACCGGCCAGCAACAACAACGGACGGCGGATATCGCGCAGATAGAAACTGCCCAACGGTCCGGCCAGGCTCATGCGGTCGCCGGCCTTGGCCATGCTGGTCAGGAAGCTGCTCATCAAGCCGCCGGGCACGTTGCGAATCAGAAAACTGACCTCGCCGTCGCGCTGCAACGAGCTGAACGAATAGGCGCGGGTCTGCTCGCTGCCGGGCACCCCGAGGTTCACATACTGCCCCGGCAGAAACGCCAGTTTGCTCAGGGCCTCGCCTTTGATCGACAGCGCAATGGTGCTGTCGGACAACTGACGCACGGCGCTGATGGTCGCGTCGTAGCTGGCCTGACGGGTGCGGCAGACATCCGATGAAACCGGCACCCGCACCACGCAATCGCTCTGCGCACGCATCTGGCAGGTCAGGACAAAACCCTGCTGCGCCTCGTCGGCGCTGAGGGCGTCTTCGATGTAGTCCTCGCCCAAGTCGTAGCGGCCGGCCTCGGCGAAGCATTTGCAAGTGCCGCAAGCGCCGTCGCGGCAGTCCAGCGGAATGTTGATGCCCTGGCGGTACGCGGCATCGGCCACGGTTTCCCCAGCATTGGCGTCGATGAACCGGGTGACGCCGTCTTCGAAATTGAACGCAATGGAATGAGTCATGACGGCCACCTCAGAAGTGGTAAACATCGATGACCTGGCGAACGTAGTCGTTCTTCAGGATCACTTTCTTGGCCTTGATCAACGGGTTTTCACCGCGCACATCCAGGGTGTAGAAACTGCTGCCGAAATAGCTGTCGACGGTCTTGTAGCGAAAGCTCAGGGTGTGCCAGTTGAAGCGCACCTTGCACAGGCCGTCGGCCTGTTCGAGCAGCTCGATGTTGCTGAGGTTGTGCGAGGTGCGGGTGTCCGGCACGCTGGCACTGGAACGCTCGGTCTTGATTCGGAAAACGCGGTCTTCCAGGCCGGTGCGATTGCCGTACCAGATCAGCGAGATTTCCCGCTGCGGGTCTTCAGTCAGCTCGTCGTTATCGTCCCAGGACGGCATCCAGAAGGTTGCGTCCGGCGCGTACAACTCCAGCCAGTCGTCCCATTGCTTGTCGTCGAGGTAGCGTGCTTCGCGGTAGAGAAAATCGCGCACCGCGTCATAGGTCATGGTCATGGTCATTGCACGGCCTCCACTGCAATCAGTTCGGACTGTTCGGCGGCCAGGGCCTTGAGCATGGTCTGCTGCCAATATTTGTGTTGCAGCACGAACAGGCCTTCGTCTTCGGTGCGCACGCCGCTGAGCAGCGGATGCAGGTCGATTTCTCTGGCCGCATCATCGGCGCCTTCGACCCAATGCTCGGCGCCACGGGACATGTCATTCCAGGCGGTGACACTGCCCTGGTAACCCGTCTGGCAGGAGCGAAACTCTTCCAGATCGTCTGGGGTGGCCATGCCGCTGACGTTGAAAAAGTCCTCGTACTGACGAATGCGGCTCGAACGGGCGTGGTCGCTTTCACCTTTGGGGGCGATGCAGTAAATGGTGATTTCGGTGCGGTTGACCGAGATCGGCCGGGCGATGCGAATCTGCGAACTGAACTGGTCCATCAGGTACACGTTCGGGTACAGGCACAGGTTGCGCGAGTTCTCGATCATCCAGTTGGCGCGGGCCTGGCCGAAGTCCCGGGCCAACTCGTCGCGACGCTCGTACAGCGGACGGTCCTCGGGGTTGGACCAACGGGTCCAGAGCAGCATGTGGCCCTTGTCGAAGGAATAGAACCCCCCACCCTGCTTGGCCCAGGTGCCGGCGCTCATCGTTGGATTGCAATCGCCGGCTTCACGCTGCTTGCGCTGGTTCTGGGTGGCGGCGTAGTTCCAGTGCACCGAGCTGACGTGATAGCCGTCGGCACCGTTTTCGGCGGTGAGTTTCCAGTTGCCTTCGTAGATGTAACTGGAGGAACCGCGCAGCACTTCCAGGCCATCGGCGGACTGGTCGACGATCATGTCGATGATCTTGGCCGACTCACCCAGGTGCTCAACCAGCGGCACGACATCGGCCTTGAGGCTGCCGAACAGGAAGCCGCGATAGGATTCGAAACGCGCGACTTTGGTCAGGTCGTGGGAGCCATCGCAATTGAAGCTCGCCGGGTAGCCGGCCGCCGCCGGGTCTTTAACCTTGAGCAGCTTGCCGGAGTTGTTGAACGTCCAGCCGTGGAATGGGCAGGTGTACGAACTCTTGTTGCCGGTCTTGTGCCGGCAAAGCATTGCGCCACGGTGACTGCACGCATTGATAAAGGCGTTCAACTCACCGTCCTTGTTGCGCGCGATGAAGATCGACTGACGCCCCATGGTGGTGGTGTAGAAATCGTTGTTGTTGGGGATCTGGCTTTCGTGCGCCAGGTACAGCCAGTTGCCTTCAAAGATGTGTTCCATCTCGAGGTCGAACAGCCGCGGATCGGTGAACATCTCGCGCTTGCAGCGATAGATGCCCTGCTCAGGGTCTTCTTCAAGCAGGGAGTGAAGGTATTCGGGTCGCAGGGTCATGGCCGCCGCCTCCATTGTTTTTATTCAGGCAGGGCCATGCTAGGACGAGGGGATGGGGCGGACTATCCGCGGGGTGCAGACCTGTATCCATTTTGTGCAACGAGCGGTCGGTGGTTGATGATCGTTCCCACGCTCCCGCGTGGGAATGCCTCAACGGACGCTCTGCGTTCGGCTCTGGAAGGGACGCGGAGCGTCCCGGGCTGCATTCCCACGCAGAGCGTGGGAACGATCAAACGGTGGGCGGCGTTTGCGAGGTCAGTGGCGGCGTTTGAGGGTGTCCGATGGCAATTCGCCGAACTGTTTGCGGTAGCTGCCGGAGAACCGGCCCAGGTGCAGAAAGCCGTAATCCATGGCTACTTCCGTGACGTTGCGCACGTTGCAGGTCGGGTCGCTCAGGTTGGCGTGGATGCGTTCGAGCTTCTTCTGCCGGATGTAGTTTTTTGGCGTGTCCCCCGCGTTACGTTCGAACAACCCATACAGCGAACGCAGGCTCATCCGCGCCTGGCGCGCCAGTTCCTCGCTGTCGATGTCTTGCTTGAGGTTGCAGGCGATGTAATCGACCAGCGCCTCGAACGTCGCCGAGGCTGAGCCAGGGTCGGTGCGCATGACGTTGGTCTTCATCAGGCCGAGCATCTTGCTGACTACGATTTGCGCATAGTGCTCCTGCACACGGGGAATCGGCTCGGCGGCTTCTGCCTCCTGGCAAATCATCGCCAGCAGACCGACGAAACCTTCCAGTTCATTGAGCTGATAACGGTTCTCCAGAAATCGCACGCCCTGCCCCGGATACCGCCAGCGCTGCTCTTCGCACACTGACTCCAGTAGCCGCGTGGGAACTTTCAGGATGAATTTTTCGCAATCACTGGAATAGGTCAGATCCACCGGATCGTCGGGGTTGATCAGCAGCAACTCGCCGGGGGCGAAGTAATGTTCCTGGCCATGGCCACGCCACAGGCAGTTGCCGCGCAGCAGCACTTGCAAGTGATAGATGCTGTCCAGCGCGCCGGACGTAACCCGCACGCTGGCGCCGTAACTGATGCGGCACAGGTCGAGGCTGGCGAACTTGCGGTGGTCGAGGCTGGCCAGCGGTCGGCCGGCCCTGGGCATCTGGAGGCAATGATTGCCGACGTGCTGATTGACGTAACCCGATACCGCGTACGGGTCGGCATGGTCGAAGACTCTGCTGCGATGACTCAACCATTGCGCTTGCATCATCGGTTCGCTCTCATTGTTGTTATAGGGTGCGTCAGGCGATTCTAGAGCAGTGCTCGCATCGATGTGTCAGTTGACCGACCTGTGGGAGCGAGCCTGCTCGCGAAAGGGTCATCAGCTTCAACATCAACGTTGACTGACACTCCGCTTTCGCGAGCAGGCTCGCTCCCACAAAGGTTTGGCTGGTCGAGGGTATCAGTCCTCGAGCGCACGCACCCGTTCGTGGCGTTGCTGCTCCTCAGGCTGGGCGGAGGACTGCAGCGTGAAGTCGAAATCGATTTCGGCAAAACGACCGCTCACACCATGGGCCGCCGCACGCTGCGGATCGTCGCTGAAGGTGATTTTGGCGATCAGTTCGTCACGGGTGGCGTAGGCGAAATCGTCATGCAGGTACTGATCGCCGTCGAGGTTGATCTGGGTGGTCAGGTGACGATGATCCGGTGCCGAAATGAAGAAGTGAATGTGCGCCGGCCGCTGGCCATGACGGCCCAGTTGATCGAGCAGTTGCTGGGTCGGACCGTCCGGCGGGCAGCCATAGCCCGACGGCACAATGCTGCGAAAACGGTAACGGCCCTCGGCATCGGTGACGATGCGCCGACGCAGGTTGAACTCGGACTGGGTGGTATCGAAGTACGAATAGGTGCCACCGGTATTGGCGTGCCAGACATCCACTACCGCCCCGGCCAGCGGTTCGCCAACGGTGTTGCGCACCTGGCCTTGCATGAACAGCACCACACCCGGATCGACGCCATCGTCCAGTCGCGCTTCGACGTTCGACAGCGGCGCACCGGCCACGTACAGCGGCCCTTCGATGGTCCGCGGGGTGCCGCCGGATTTACCGGCCTGCTCGTCTTCGGCGTCCATCAACAGGTCCAGGTAATGCTCAAGACCCAGCCCGGCCACCAACAGACCCGCCTCCTGACGCGCGCCCAGCACGTTGAGGTAGTTGACGGCTTTCCAGAATTCTTCCGGGGTCACGGCCAGGTCTTCGATGATGTTCACCGAGTCCCGCAGGATGCGGTAAACCAGCGCTTTGACTCGCGGATCGCCGGCGTCGTTGAGCAGGCCGCTGGCCTCTTCGAGAAACTTCTGGACACTGGCGGTGTTGGAAATCTTGACGTTCATGGTGGATCCTCATCTTGTAATTATTAGCGTAGCGAACTGAACAGACTGGGTTCAGCGGTCATCCTCGCGAATGGAAGAAGGATGCCGGCACAGTGCGTTGACCTCGATGGCCATGTACGGGTACAGCGGCAACTGCATCAGCAGGTCGTGCAGTTCCTGAACGCTGTCGACATCGAACACGCTGTAATTGGCATAGAGCCCGGCGATGCGCCACAGATGACGCCACTTGCCTTGCTCTTGCAGACGCTGGGCCAGGGCTTTTTCGTCGGCCTTGAGCTTGGCGGCGCGTTCCGGGTTCATGTCGACCGGCAAATTCACAGTCATTTTTACGTGAAACAGCATGATGCCCTCCTCAGGCTTGATGAACGGCAGTGGATGTCTTGTCCCTACGGAAAAACGCCAGGCGTTCTTCATCCAGGCTCAGGCCCAGCCCCGGTGTTTGCGGGACATGCAGTTGGAAGTCGCGGTAGACCAATGGCTCGCTGAGGACGTCTTCGGTCAGCAGCAGCGGGCCGAACAGCTCGGTATCCCAGCTCAGTGTGTTGAGCGTGACGAAGGCATGGGCCGAGGCCAGCGTGCCAATCCCGCCTTCGAGCATGGTGCCGCCGTACAGACCGATACCGGCCGCCTCGGCAATGGCGGCGGTTCGCAGCACGGCGCGCGGGCCGCCGTTCTTGGCGATTTTCAGGGCGAATACTGAAGCCGCGCCCTCCCGTGCCAGGTTGAAGGCGTCCGCTACGCATTCGATGGATTCATCGGCCATGATCGGCGCCGGGCACACGGCATTCAGGCGCACCATGCCGGCGCGGTTATTGCGCGAGATCGGTTGTTCGATCAGGTCGATGCCGTTGGTGCCGAGGATCCGGCAGGCCCGCAGGGCCACCGCTTCATCCCAGGCCTGATTGACATCGACCCGCACACTGGCGCGGTCGCCCAAGGCCTTTTTGATCGCAATGACGTGGGCCAGGTCGCGGTTGACCTCGCCAGCACCGATTTTCAGTTTGAAGATCCGGTGGCGACGCAGGTCGAGCATTTTTTCCGCTTCGGCGATGTCCTTGGCGGTGTCGCCGCTGGCCAGGGTCCAGGCCACCGGCAAGGCATCGCGAACCCGGCCGCCCAGCAGTTCGCTGACCGGCAGGCCAAGACGCTTGCCTTGGGCGTCGAGCAAAGCACTTTCGATACCCGATTTGGCGAAGGTGTTGCCACGAATGCTGCGCTCCAGGCGCAACATCGCGGCATTCACATTACCGCCGTCCTGGCCAATCAGCAGTGGCGCGAAGTGTTTGTCGATGTTGGTCTTGATGCTGTCCGGGCTTTCGTTGCCATAGGCCAGACCGCCGATGGTGGTCGATTCACCGATCCCTTCAATGCCATCGGCACAGCGCACACGGATGATCACCAGGGTCTGGTTCTGCATGGTGTGCATCGCCAGCTTGTGCGGGCGGATGGTCGGCAGATCGACAATGATCGTCTCGATCGATTCAATGGCAGTTGCACGCATGTCGATACCCGTCAGGTTCTTGAAGTTCTGAAACGGATTCTCGTACGGTTTTTTCCGGGCGGCCAATATAGAATTGGTCTGGCTCGATACCTTAAAGGTATTCAACAGACCGACATCCGGAGGCCCCATGGAACTGCGTCACCTGCGGTATTTTCAGGTGTTGGCTCAAACCCTCAACTTCACCCGCGCCGCCGAACTGCTGCACATCGCCCAACCGCCACTGAGCCGGCAGATCCAGCAGCTGGAAGACGAACTCGGGGTTCTACTGCTGGAACGCGGCCGACCGCTGAAGCTGACCGACGCCGGGCGTTTTTTCCATGAACACTCCACCGCTCTGCTTGAACAATTGGGCAAGGTTTGCGACAACACGCGGCGGATCGGTCTGGGCGAAAAGACCTGGCTGGGCATCGGCTTCGCACCCTCGACGCTCTATGGCGTGCTGCCGGAATTGATTCGCCGGTTGCGCAGCGGCGAGCCTCTGGCGCTGGAGTTGGGGCTCTCGGAAATGACCACGCTGCAACAGGTGCAAGCGCTCAAGGCCGGGCGCATCGATGTCGGCTTCGGGCGTATCCGCATCGACGACCCGGCCATCCTGCAGACCGTGCTCACCGAAGATCGACTGGTCGCCGCCCTGCCCGCCGGCCATCCGCTCCTCGCCAGGCCCATCAGCCTCCGTGAACTGGCGAAGGAACCCTTTGTGCTCTACCCCGGCAACCCGCGCCCCAGTTACGCCGACCACGTGATCGCGTTGTTCGAAGCCAGTGGCGTGCACATCAAGGTGGCGCAATGGACCAACGAGCTGCAAACAGCGATCGGTCTGGTGGGGGCGGGAATCGGTGTGACACTGGTGCCGGCCTCGGTGCAGTTGCTGCACCGCGACGACATTGGCTTCACCCCGGTGCTGGAAGACAACGCGACCTCGCCGATCATTCTCAGCAGGCGCGTGGGCGACGTATCGCCGGGGTTGAATCATTGTTTGCAGATGATCGATGAACTGCTTGCGGGTGACAGGCTCGTGAACTAGGCCATGACACCAGCGAAGGCTCGACGACCGGCGCGCATTTCAGTGCGAAGTTCGCCGATCAGGTTGGAAATATCGCGAACATTGGTCAGCTCGTCGGGGGATACGCCGGTGATCAACAGTTCAATCCGCCCGGTGGTGCGCTCGAAGACCTTGATCCGCAACGTTTCATTGCCGTTCACAGTGCATTCGCAGGACAGCGGCTTGAAACCGGACTCAACAATTTGGCAAAGCTGCGCAAGTGGAACCATGGCGAACGCCCTCGTGGACGGTTTTGCGATTGGATCCACTCAGAGCTGATCAACTAGCGCAACGCGCCAGCGAGTTTTGTAGGCGCTGGCGAAGCCTGCGCCTACACAGTCAATCTCCCTGACGTCGTTCAGTGAGAATCCCCGTCCCATAACCAGTTCCAGATCCCTGGCAACTCAACCGCCTCTGAACTGTCACGGACAGTACGCGCCATGGCCGCCCGCTGCAGCGCTGTCGTGTCGTCGTAAAACGGCTTCTGCGCCGTGGCCAGACCTGTGGCGCTGGCACTGTCGAGGAGGATTTGCAGGTATTCCCGGGTATGCCGGGCGGTGTAGCGATTGAGATCGTGAAAGGTCACCACCACCGGAATCACCCCGTCCACCGTCGGCAACTCGCCGAGGGCGATGCGCTCGCGGACTTCGGACAGCTGCCGCAGCATATTGGCCCGCCGCCGAGGGCTGGCGTTGAAGCCCCAGATCTTGCCGTCATTGGCACTCAGGTCGGTCAGCAGTACGTGCATGCCATGCTGTTGGTAGGCGGCAAAGGTGCGCTTGTCGTAGTTCCAGAATGGCGGACGCACCAGGATCGGCGAGACGCCAGTGATCGCAGCAATGTCTGCGCTGCCATGGGTCAGCGACTGTTCCAGTTCTTCCGCATTCAGGGAGCGATGGTTGGTGTGGTGGGGAGTGGCCGTGTGGAAGCCCAACAGGTGTCCCTCGGCGTGTTCGCGCCCCATGATCTGACGGCCCACGTCACTGCCGCCGGCGCCTGAGGCACGGGTTTGCACGAAGAACACGGCTTTAATGTCGGGTTGCAGCGGATTACGCGCCAGGCTGTCGAGCACGGTGACGGTCGGGTTGTAAAAACCGGACGCGCTGGGCCCGTCGTCGAAAGTCAGCAGAAAGCGGATCGGCGCTTGTGTGCGCAGGCGCTGTTGCGTCTGCGGCGTCATTTCGATGGGCGCGGCGATGCAGCCAAACAGGCCAGCTGCAATGGCGAACGCGGATAGAACCTTGAACAACTGCTTCATGTTTTGCCTTGGGCCAGACCTTGCGGACGTCATGTTTAATGGCAAAAACCCCTCGCCCATTCATCCCTTTATCGGCCCGCCAATCGCTGCGAGCCGAGGTTGGATAAGGGTACACAGTGTTTGGTTCCAGCGCCCGCTCCCAGGCTCGCGTTATGCCTTCGATTTTCGGTTATTAGTTGTTTACCCAGCAACAGCGACTCAACAGACTGTTTTCCTCGGTGCATGCCGTTCCCCCGACACCCTCCTCCCTTCAAGCCCGCTCCCACAGGTGATTGCATTTCAGGCCGCTGGAACTAAAAAGCCCCGCCATCAATGGCGGGGCTTTTGGGTATGTGCAAGCCGATCAAGGCTTCAGCGGGCGCTCCTGGTCGCGGTCCGACAGCTCTTTACCGTCGTCGGGGTGCTTCCAGTCCGGCGTCGAACGCTTCTGCCGCTCGAGTTCTTCCTCCGTCGGTTCATCGGTGTCTTCATTCGGGTCTGGATGCTTTGGTTCAGTGGCCATGTCCACCTCCCGCCCTCAAGGAATCAATCATCCGTTTTAAGCGTAGAACAGTTTCGCACCGGACGACTCAGAGCCACCACCGCAACAAAAAGAAAAACCCCATGCTCAACAACATGCTGAGCAAGGTGTTGCGGGTGTAAAGCACCAGGCCCACGGCCACCAGCGAACTGATCAGGTAGGGGTTGTCCCACTGCAGGTTCAACTGTTTGTCGGGCATGAACACGATCGGCCCGCAGATCGCGGTGAGCATGCCCGGCACCGCGAAACCGAGGAACTGCCGGGCATTGCTGCTCAAGCGCACCGGCAGCCGAGGTTCGAGAAATACGTAGCGGTTCAGGAACACCAGCAGGCCCATCCCGATAATCACAGCCCAGACCATCATGTGCGCCCCATGTAGAGTTTGTTGCAGATAAAGCCCGCAGTCATGCCCGCTAACCCCGACAGCACCAGCGCCGAGCCCCATTGCCAATAGCTGAACAGCACCGAACAGAACAGCGAAACCGCCACGCAGACCACCGTCGGGACGTTGCGCACCACCGGTGTGATCAAAGCGATAAAAGTCGCCGCGATGGAGAAGTCCAGCCCCAGGTGTTCAAGGCCCGGAATGCTGCTGCCCAGCACAATGCCCGCCAGGGTGAAGAGGTTCCAGGCGATGTAAAACGTCAGGCCCACACCCAAGGCATACCAGCGATTGAACTGCTGTTTGTCATGCTGGCTGGTCAGGGCGAACAACTCATCGGTGAGCAAAAAGCCCAGCCCCACGCGCCAGCGGCCCGGCAACGGGGAAATCACCGAACGCATGCTCATCCCGTAAAGCAAATGCTGGGAGGTCAGCAACAATGTGGTCAACAGAATCGAAAAAACCCCGGCACCGCCCTTGAGCATGCCGATGGCGACCAATTGCGCCGCGCCGGCAAATACGATGCTCGACAGACCCTGGCCTTGCAGGGGCGTGAGGTTGGCCTCGATGGCCATGGAACCGGCCAACAGCCCCCAGGGCGCGGTCGCCAGGGACAACGGCATGATGGCCGCGGCGCCGCGAAGGAATGCACTGCGCGGCATGAGTGAGTTGGACATAACGCTCTACAACCAGGGAAAGGCCCCAGACTGTGCCAGCAGTCGCGGCCGATGGCTTGAACAATTTTGCGCACTTGCGACGAGCACGCCTTGTTTTGCTGTTACGCATCGGGTTCGCTGATTTCACGATTGACAAATACCCCACCGACTTTTAAAACTGGGCACCTCATTCAGGGTGTAAGCAAGCATGTCTGCAACCTCCAACCTCAACACTGTCGTCATTGGCTTGAATGCCAAGGCGCAAGGTTGCGTTGCGCACGCCCCTAAATCGAAGAAACAGTCGCTCATGTGACCGGGGCGCGCTGTCCCGTCAGATGAGCTGACAGGACATTGAGCGCGACGGACACCCCTCCTCTTGCTGACTTCCTTCTACGCTTCTGACGGTGACGAAATCGGTCAACCTTCAGGAGAAAGTGCATGTCATCGTTTCAAGGTATCTGGGTTCCCATCGTTACACCGTTTCACAATGGGGCCATCGACTTCGCCGGGCTGCGGCGGCTGGTCAGTCATCTGCTGGAAAAAGGCGTCGACGGCATTGTGGTCTGCGGCACCACCGGGGAAGCCGCGGCGCTGGGCAAACATGAGCAACTGGCGGTGCTCGATGCGGTGCTGGAACAGGTTCCGCCAGAACGTGTGGTCATGGGCCTGGCCGGCAACAACCTCGCCGAATTGCTGCAATTTCAAAGCGAAATCCTGAAACGTCCCCTGGCGGGCCTGCTGGTTCCGCCGCCGTACTACATCCGCCCTTCCCAGGCCGGCCTCGAAGCCTTTTTCAACACCGTCGCCGATGCGTCCAGCGTCCCGGTCATTCTCTACGACATCCCCTATCGCACCGGCATAGCCTTCGAGCAGGCGACTCTGCTCCGGATCGTCGCCCACGAGCGGATCGTCGCGATCAAGGACTGCGGCGGCAATCCAGCCACCACTCTTGCGCTGCTCTCCAGCGGCAAAGTCGACGTGCTGTGCGGCGAAGACCACCAGATCTTCAACGCTTTGTGCCTGGGTGCCAAAGGCGCGATTGCCGCCTCGGCCCATGTTCATCCCGAGCTGTTCGTGACGCTGTATCAACAGATCCGCGATGGCCAGTTAGCGGCCGGCCGAGCGACCTTCTTCCAGTTGCTGCCGCTGATTCACAGCCTGTTCATCGAGCCCAATCCCGCCCCGGTGAAAACCGCCCTGGCCCTTGAAGGGCTGATCCGCGACGAACTGCGCGCGCCGATGCAACGCAGCAGCGAAACCACGGCGATGCGCTTGAAAGACGTACTCGCAGTGCTTGAAAACAGCAATCAATAGAACACACGCACCCAGCCCGAGTACCATGGAGCGATTCACATAACGCGTCAGGGAATCGACATGCTTTACCGAATCGCCGCCGACGGGCTGGTGCTGTCTCACTTGCTGTTCATTCTATTCGTGCTGTTCGGCGGGCTGCTGGTGCTCAAATGGCGCCACCTGATCTGGTGGCACCTGCCTGCCGCCGCATGGGGCGTGATCGTGGAAGTTTTCCACCTGACGTGCCCACTGACCGAATGGGAAAACCGCCTGCGCCACGCGGCCGGGCAAACCGGTTACGGCGGCGGTTTTATCGAACATTACGTGTGGCCGATCATTTACCCGGCCGGGCTGACACCCACGATTCAGCTGGGGCTGGGTAGCGTGGTGCTGGCGCTCAACGTGCTGATCTACCTGCGGCTGTTCCGGTCGTGGAAGTTGCGTCACCCGACTCGTTCAAGGCAGTGACGGGCCTGGTTGAGTTCAGTTGGCAATGACGCTCATGTTCCGGCCACTGGCCTTGGCCACGTACAGTGCCTTGTCCGCGGCGCCGACCACATCATCGGGCTGGGCTTGCGAGGCCGGGTCGTAGGCGCAGACACCCAGGCTGACCGTGACCACGCCTTCCACGCCCCCTACGTGTTTGATGTCGGCCTGCTGAACCGCGCGGCGGATCTTTTCCGCCACCAGAAACGCCCCCACATAATCGGTGGCGGGCAGCACCACCGTGAACTCCTCACCACCGAAGCGGGCCGCGAGATCGCCGGGGCGCTTGATATTGTCGGTGATGATCGCGCTGATCTTGCGCAAACACTCATCGCCCGCCAAATGACCGTAGTGGTCATTGAAGCTCTTGAAGTGGTCGACATCGATCATCAGCAGCGCAAGGCTGGTCTGGCTACGCCTGGCACGCCCCATTTCCGCCAGGATGAACAGGTCGAATTGACGCCGGTTGGAAAGCCCGGTCAGTGCATCCTCCAGCGCCAGCAACTTAAGGCTGTGGTTGACGTCAATGAGTTTGTCCTGAGCCTGCAGCAGTTCGTTCTGAATTTGATTCTGCTGCTTCATGAGGCGGATCAGGCGATAACCGATAACGCCCAGAAACCCCAGCAGCAATGAGACGATGCCCGCACTGAATATTGACTCCTGCCGCCAGCTGGCCAGTACTTCATCCTTGTCGAGCGCGGTGAAGACGACAAGCGGATAACCCTCGACCCGTCGAAACCCCACGACCCGAACCACCCCGTCCACGTAGGACTTGACCGTTTCCGTACCGGAATCGCCCTTGGGCAATAGTTGAGTAAACAGCGGCCCCTTGGCGACGCTGGCGCCGATATCGGCTTCGTTGAACGGGTGGCGAACGACGATGGTGGCGTCGTCGGCAATCAGGTTGATCACCCCGTTTTTGCCCATGTCGATGCTGTTGTACAGGTCCAGGAAATGCTTGAGGTAAATCGAGGCCACCACCACACCGGCAAACCGGCCATCGGCGTGATTGATCCGGCGTGACACGGTCATGATCCACTCGCCGGTCGAGCGACTTTTTATCGACGGACCGATATGAGGACCGCGGTCGGGATGATCACGGTGGTAGATGAAGTATTCACGGTCGGCATTATTGGCGTTGGGCGGTATAACGTTAATGGCGTTGGCGAGCCAGCGTCCTTCTTCGTCGAACACGAACAACCCATGGATCTGCGCCAGTTCACTGCGCTGGGCTTGAAGCAAACGTTGCAGCCTGGGAAGTTTTTCCGGTTGCATGCCGTCGATTTCGAGGCGGTCCACCAGGGAAAACAGCAACGTATCGGCCTGTTTGATCGATGCCTGCGCCTGCGAGGCCAGGGTTTGCGCCAGGTTGGACATCGCCACTTCGCTGTCACGCAGATGGTACTGACGCGAGTTCCAGCTTTCACCGATCACGATGGCCATCATGGACAGGCACACCGCAACGAGCAGAAAGACCGCGTATCGAACCTTGAGTCTCGACTCGACTTTCTCTGGCACCCAAGGTGTGGTGAGCCGGGTGTTTTCAATACGGTCTTTGACGGACGGATGCCCCATGACGCTCCCTGAATCCCTTATGACATGGCGAATTTTGCCGTTCGCCCTTTTCGCGCCTGCCAGCCGTGCCCGGCGCTCAGACCACTATGACTCATCAACGAATACGATAGGCGACTTGCGCGAAAACGCTCATCGCCAGCAATTGCAGTGCTACATCAACGTCTGTTTGATCGCCTCAAGCCAGGCCGGATTCAATTGCATCTGTTCGGTATCGATGCCTAGCGCTTGCATCCGCGCCTTGTGCTGATCCATCTCGCGGGTCAACTGGCCATGGTCGCTGGAGTTGCCGTCCAGCTGGTGCATCTGGCTCAGCCCCAGATGATAAAAACGCAACAGCTTCATGGCGCCCGGATCACCCTTCTCCACCGCCGCCGTCACCTGGTGCATGACGTTGGTGACGCTCATCAGGCTGCGCTTGAGCTGCCAACCGTAGACCGCTGGCGCCATCCAATCCTGGGTCCGGAACTTGCCGCGTATCAGTGCCGTCGTCAGCAACAAGGCGGCAAACACCCCGCCAACATTAAAACGCAGATTGTCGCCGCCGGGTTCACCGAACAGCACCACCGCCGCCGTGGACAACACCATCGCCAGCGCCAGGAACATCAGGGCGATGATCACCGTGCTGCGCCGCGTCTGACGTCGATAGGTTTCGGCATTCATTGGCTGGATTTCGAACATCGCGACGGGGTTCCTTGCATCAATGGTAAAGGCCATGTGGCAAAAAGACTGCGGGGCATTATCGCCTCCCCGAAAGATTTAGCTATGCTGGAGCGCCTTTTCGTCTTTTCATCGTCAAACGGGAGCATGGCGATACAGCGCAGTTCGTGCCATCTTCATCATGGATACACACTATTCGGATGCCATGCGCCGTTGCTGGCGGGTGACATCGTTTTAAGGATCATTGAATGACCCAACGACATGTAATCAACGCCTCGGTCAGCCCTAAAGGCAGCCTCGAAACACTCTCCCAACGTGAAGTACAGCAACTGAGCGAAGCCTCATCCGGCCTCACCTACACCCTGTTCCGCCAGTGCGCCCTGGCCATTCTCAATACCGGCGCCCACGTCGATAACGCCAAGACCATTCTGGAAGCCTACAAAGACTTCGAGATCCGCATTCACCAGCAAGACCGTGGCGTACGCCTGGAATTGCTGAACGCCCCGGCCGACGCTTTCGTCGATGGCGAAATGATCGCCAGCACCCGGGAAATGCTCTTCAGCGCCCTGCGCGACATCGTCTACACCGAAAACGAACTCGATGCCTTGAGCATCGACCTGAGCACCTCCCAGGGCATCAGCGACTACGTCTTCCACCTGCTGCGCAACGCCCGCACCCTGCGCCCCGGCGTCGAGCCGAAAATCGTGGTGTGCTGGGGCGGCCACTCGATCAACACCGAAGAATACAAATACACCAAGAAAGTCGGCCACGAACTCGGCCTGCGCAGCCTGGACATCTGCACCGGTTGCGGCCCGGGCGTGATGAAAGGCCCGATGAAAGGCGCGACCATCGCCCACGCCAAGCAGCGCATCCACGGCGGCCGTTACCTTGGCCTGACCGAACCCGGGATCATCGCCGCCGAAGCGCCGAACCCGATCGTCAACGAACTGGTGATCCTGCCAGACATCGAGAAACGCCTGGAAGCCTTCGTGCGGGTCGGCCATGGCATCATCATTTTCCCGGGCGGTGCGGGCACGGCGGAAGAATTCCTGTACCTGCTCGGCATTTTGATGCACCCGGACAACGAAGGCCTGCCCTTCCCCGTGGTCCTCACCGGGCCGAAAAGCGCCGCGCCGTATCTGGAGCAGTTGCACGCCTTCGTCGGTGCCACCCTCGGTGAAGCCGCGCAGCAGCACTACGAGATCATCATCGACGACCCGGCAGAAGTGGCGCGGCAGATGACTCAGGGCCTCAAAGCGGTCAAACAGTTCCGCCGCGAGCGCAACGATGCGTTCCATTTCAACTGGCTGCTGAAGATCGACGAAGGCTTCCAGCGCCCGTTCGACCCGACCCACGCCAACATGGCCAACCTGCAACTGAGCCGCGACCTGCCGTCCCACGAACTGGCCGCCAACCTGCGCCGCGCGTTTTCCGGCATCGTCGCCGGTAACGTCAAGGACAAGGGCATCCGCCTGATCGAAGAACACGGGCCGTACCAGATCCGTGGCGATGCCGCGGTCATGCAGCCACTGGACAAATTGCTCAAAGCCTTCGTCGCCCAGCACCGGATGAAACTGCCGGGCGGTGCGGCGTATGTGCCGTGCTACCAAGTAGTGGCTTAATACGCTCCCACACGTTGACAAGAAACCCCGCGTGATGTGGGGTTTCTTGTTTTTGGAGACTGAGTCAGTGGGCCTCATTGTGGCGAGGGAGCTTGCTCCCGCTGGGTTGCGAAGCGACCCCAAAACCTGCAACCGCATTTTTCTGGCACACCGCATGTACCGGTTTTGCGACTGCTGCGCAGCCGAGCGGGAGCAAGCTCCCTCGCCACAGATGCCTAATAACTTCAGATCCAGTGTCAGGCAGGCGGATCGAGGTTATCCAGCACCCGGTTGACGGCCAATTCACCAAGCATGACCACCTGTTGAATCCCCAACATCATGTTGCGATGTGGCATGTCCATCAACCCGGCGAACTCACTGAGCATCACGCTCGCTGACGCCAGGGATTCGCAGGCGCTGACCAGCAGGGTTTCGTTATCGACCTGTGCACCCACATGGTAAATGGTGCTGGGTTTGCGCTGGGTGTCTTTGGGGATGGGCGGTTTGAGGTAATGGTCGAGGGCGCGGTCGGCGGCTTCGTGGAGCTTTTTGGAATCGAGGGATTCGTAGGGGGATGTCGGATCGGCTTCCGGCGGGTTGGGTGTGGGTTTGATCATAGATGAAGCTCCTAGAGTCATGGAGCTGCCACGGTTCGCTGCGAGACGAAAGGAGGTGGCAGCTATACGCAGGTCGCAGACCGGGACTCTAGAACCGGCAGACCCGAAGGTCTCCCACGTACAGCCGCCATAACATGAACGGACAGGCGTACCTGTTCACGAACGGGGAATGTTGTGCGTCTAGAGATACACGGGCTGCGAGACCCGATCGCTGATTTGTCAGCGACCCGGAAACGATAGAGCCCAACCTCAAGGCGCACAAGCCGGCGGATTCTGGCGTAGTCGTAGGCAACGGCGCAAGGCTGTGTAGCCTGAGTGAGTATCTGGAGATGTCGATTAAACATCGCCTGTTTATCGGTCTCGCTTCGGGTTTTGTAGTGGATGGGCTTGCTCGCGAAGAGGCCCGAAAGAACACCCTCCAACGTTCGGTCAATCCACCAATCGCGCCGCAAGAGACTTGGCCTGGCTCGCCACATCGGTCACCGCCGTGCTCTCCCACCACATCCCGCGCAACGGTGGGCCCATGGCGAACAAACGACTGGCGACCTGCCCGTCAGCACTGAGTACCGCGCCATCCACCGCCGCGGCAATGCCCAACGCCAATGGCCCCGGACGCACCAGCCCGCGAGCGAGCAACTGCTGGGGCAACGGCCGCGCCACCCGGCGCCAGTCGTATTCGATGCCGCTGGAGTTGATCAGCGCCGCGCCGTGCACCACGCAGGTTTCGGCCTCGCCACGGCGACGGATGCGAATACTCACCAAACCCTCTGAAGCAGGCTCCAGCCCTTTGTACGACGCGGCATGAATCCGCAACCGCCCTTCCCCATACAGCCGCGCCACCAACTCGGCACTCAACGGCGGCGAGCGATGGTGATGGCTTTCCCACCACGGCCGCACATGCCGCACAAACTGCCGCCGCTGCACATCTGTCGCCTGACGCCACAACCGCCCGATGTGCGCCCGCACGGTGTCCAGCGGCGCTTGCCAGTCGATGCCCTGAGCGATGGCGTCGCGACAGTGCCGACGCAGTTCGCGCACCAGCTGACGCGGCGTGCGAACGCTGTGGTCCTCGGCCAGAAAATCGCTCCAGGCCGGTGGCTGCCGCCGCACATGGGGCAGCAAACCATGGCGGGAAAACACGTCGATCGGCCCGCGATGCCCGGCCTGTTCCAGCGACACCACCGCATCGACCATGGTCAGGCCGGAGCCAATGATCAGCACCGTCGACTGCGGATCGAGCTGCCGCATGGCGGCGACATCCCAAGGATCGAGCGCAGCCGCATTCAAGCCGCTGGACTCAGTCTGCGGCGTACGCGCGGCGGGAAACATCCCGGTCGCCAACACCGCGTAAGCGCCCTGCAATTGCTGCCCGTCACTCAGGCTCAGCCGTACCGAATCGTTCGACGTTTCCAGCGCAACCACCTCGGCCCGTACATGCTCGACGGTTGAGCCATTCACTGCCCCCACCGTTTGCGCCTCGGCCAGACGCTGCTGCACATAAACACCAAACAGACCGCGTGGCGGAAACAGTTCACTGACCGGCACATGCTGCTCATCGGATTCAGGCCAACCGCCGCCCGCGATGTATTCGGTCAGCCATTGGGTCAGGTCGTCGGCGTTGTCCGGATCGACGCTCATCCGCGCCGCGTTGCCGTTGAGCGTATGGCCCAGTTCGACCGCGCTGTACGCCTCGCCCCGACCGAGTTCGGCGCGGGGTTCGATTACCAGCACCTGGCGCTTGCCCGGTAAACGCAACAACTGCGCCGCCAGCATCGCGCCGCTCAGGCCACCGCCGATGATCAGGATGTCCGCGTGACGGATGGCGTCGGTCGCCTGTCCGCGTGGGGTGTCAGTCATGGCGCTCTCTCTGATCAATGTTCACTTAGATAGAAGTCGTGCATATCGCCCGTGCCAGTCACTCATCGGCGGTGCCGGGCAGTACCACTCGACCGATCCCGACATCTCCTTGACGATAATAGGCGATTGAGCTCATGCGATGTCCCGTTTGAATTCGGCGAGCCAGGTCGGCTCCGGCTGGGCGCCGGGGGGGCCAGCGCGAGCAGCAACAGATTCGGTTCGAACGCACCGCTCAAGGCCAGGCGCGAATTTTCGGTAAAACCCTGCTGGCGCAAGCCATCGGCCAACCGTTCGACATCGCGCAAGGCATCGATCCAGCGCCAGACGAACCACTGGCCGTGGCGCTTGTGTCGCAGGGCCGGTTGCAACGGACTGACCTAAGCCCAGTGCTGCAACTGCTCCAGGGCCCGGGGCACCTTGACCTGCCATTCGGCGGTGTCCGCGATGGGCAGACGTTTGAGTTCATGCACGCTCATTGGCTTACCTCTCATCCATGGGGTAAAAAACATGCGGTGGTCCGCCGGGCTGAAGGGGTTAACTCAATCTGTAAAACACCACCGAACCATTGTGGGGATGTGTGTTGTGTTCAAGTCATTCTGGCAGACGTCACTTTTTGGTCCTGTCGCCGCAACGCTGCCAGGTCGCGATAGCCGCTGCCCGAATTTCACGGGCCATCAAACCGTGCTCCGCACACTCGGTGGATGAATGCCGTTGAGGCGGAAATTGCCGATCAAGTGAAGTTTCCAGCGCAGCGGATCGTTCAGGGAGCCCGGCAATGGTGTGCGCTGGCCGGTGAGTTCGAATTCAGCGTTGCTCACGGTGTTTAACGCATCGGCGCTGGCCAGGTGCGACTCGGCAATGGCAATCGTGATTTCTGTATCCTCCTGAGCACCATTCAGAAACACTTCGGCACGCTCGAGCAACGCGGCGGCCACTTCAATGCGAATCTGCAAGTCGCCGAAACGGCTGATCACGTAAGGGTCGTCGGTGGCCTTGGCGAGGCCACTGCCGGCCCAGGGTTGAGCCTGCTGACGAACGAAGCGCAGGGTCGCGTCGAGCAAGGTGCGAGCGTTGTGCAGGTCGTGCTGACTCTTGGCCAGGGGCTGCCCGGCGGCAATCGGTTGGGTCAAGGCGTTCATGGGTCGCTCCTCAGTTCCAGGCGTGGCGCGCGGGTTTCACGCCATTGAGCAGGTAGTTGCCGATCAGGTGGTATTTCCAGCGCGCCGGGTCGTGCAGGGTGTGCGTCCGGGCGTTGCGCCAGTGACGGTCGAGGTTGTACTTGCCGAGCACCGAGCGGGTACCGGCGAGTTCAAAGAGTTTGCTGCTGGCAAGCAAAGCGATTTCGGCAGACAGGACTTTGGCCTGGGCAACCACGACCGAGGCGCGGGCAACGGTGTCTTCATTGGGTTTGAGCAATGCAGCGTCGATGGCCTGGCCAGCCTTTTTCAGGATCGCTTCGGTACCGTGGACCCGCCATTCCAGATCGCCGATGGCGGCGATGCTGAACGGGTCCTGCCAGCCGTGATCCTGCTGGCTGTCGATCCACGGCCGGGCTTCGCGGGCGTAGCGCTTGGTTTCTTCCAGGGCACCGACGGCAATGCCGGTGTCTACGGCGGCCTGGATGATTTGCGAGATCGGGCCGTCAGCGGTGGGCTCGTCGAATGCCTTGTGGGCCGGGATCACCGCGCTCAACGGCACGTTCACCGCGCTCAGGGTCACGCCGCCGCTGGCGGTGGTGCGCTGGCCGAAACCGTCCCAGCTGTCGATCACGGTCAGGCCGGGATTGTCACGCTCGATGAAGGCGATGAACGCCTTGTTCTGTTCATCGACCGCCACCGCCGGCACGATATGCGCGAACAAGACCCCGGTGCAGTAGAACTTCTCGCCGTCGATTTGCGCGGTGTCTTTCTCGAAACGGATACGGGTTTCGAAAGCCCCGGCGTTTTTGCTTTTGGATTCGGAGAAGGCGTTGCCGAAACGATAACCCTGCAGGACTTTGCCAAAGTAGTAGCGCTTCTGCTCTTCGGTGGCGGCTTGCAGCAGGATGTCGAGCACGCTGAGATGATTCTGCGGGATCTGGCCGAGGGACGGGTCGGCGGCGGAAATGATCTTGATCACGTCGCTGACCGTCACGTAAGACACGCCCGCGCCGCCGTATTCCTTGGGAATGGTGATGCCCCATAAACCACTGGCCGAAAACTCGTCGAGCTCGGCCACCGGCAGACGTCGCTCGCGGTCGCGAACACTGGACTCGACGGCGAAGCGGGCGGCGAGCTGGTGAGCGACGGCGATGGCCTCGGCGTCCGAGTGGATCACATGGGCAGTGTGAGGGGGTTGGGCTGAGGCTGTCATGGGCCGACTCCGGAACTCTGGTGAATGCCCCAGAGCTTTTGCAGGAGTCGTGCCTGAAATTAAATTTGTTCTATTTCAATACGTTGTGAAATTTTTATAGAAACACTTGCAGCTTTAAATCAGCAAAGTGTTTATCCAGTGTTGGTCTGCAAACAGTCAGATCACCACATTGCGCACAAACCGCGCCGCCACTTCCCCATCGTTGCGATAGGAATACGGCTGGTTGCTGGCAAACATGAAGAACTCGCCGGCAGCGATCTTCTGCGGCTGATCGCCGAGCATCAGGGTCAGGCAACCTTCGAATACATAAAGCTGTTCGCTGTAGCCTTCGGCATCCGGTTGCGAGGGGTAAATTTCGCCGGGTTGCAAGCACCATTCCCATTGTTCCACCTCGCGGGTGGCGGTGGCTTTGGACAATAAAACGGCTTTGCTGCCAGGAATTTTCCCGGCCCAGGCCAACTCATTGATGCGACTTGGGTCGCGAGCATCCGGTGCCTGGATCAGGTCGCTGAACGCCACGTCCAGCGCTTCGGCCACGCGGTCGAGGGTGGTCAGGCTGACGTTCTTCTCGCCGGCCTCGATGGCCACCAGCATCCGGCGGCTGACCCCGGACTTTTCCGCCAGGGCCGTCTGGCTCATGTCGGCGGCGTGGCGCAGGCGGCGGACGTTCTGGCTGACGTGCTGGAGGACCGACGCCCGTTGGGTGGAATCTCTGTGCACTATATTGCTCACTGGGTGGTGTTGGGCAGTATACTGCCCAACTTCCGGCGCATTGTGCGTCTCCCTCAGGTGGTGCGCAAGGTCATGACGTCGGTGAACGCTTCTCACACTTCCTCCCGTTTCTCGCGGCTCAGCAAGGCTGAGTGCGTGCTGGTGCTGATCACCGTAGTCTGGGGCGGGACCTTTTTGCTGGTGCAGCACGCAATGACCGTCAGCGGGCCGATGTTCTTCGTCGGCCTGCGTTTTGCCGCAGCGGCGAGCATCGTCGCCCTGTTCTCCTGGCGTCATCTGCGCGAACTGACCCTGTTCGAACTCAAGGCCGGGGCGTTCATCGGCGTGGCGATCATGCTCGGTTACGGCTTGCAGACCGTGGGCTTGCAGAGCATCCCCAGCAGTCAGTCGGCGTTTATTACCGCGCTGTATGTGCCGTTCGTGCCGTTGCTGCAATGGCTGGTGCTGGGGCGTCGTCCGGGGTTGATGCCGAGCATCGGGATCATGCTGGCCTTTACCGGGTTAATGTTGTTGTCGGGGCCGTCCGGCGCTTCGTTCAATTTCAGCGCCGGTGAAATCGCCACACTGATCAGCGCCGTGGCGATTGCGGCGGAGATCATTCTGATCAGCACCTATGCCGGCCAGGTCGATGTGCGGCGGGTGACGGTGGTGCAACTGGCGGTGACTTCGGTGCTGGCGTTTCTGATGGTGGTGCCGACTCAGGAAGTGATTCCGGACTTTTCATGGTTCTTGTTCGGCAGCGCATTGGGGTTGGGTGCAGCGAGTGCGGCGATTCAAGTGGCGATGAACTGGGCGCAGAAAAGTGTTTCGCCGACTCGGGCGACGTTGATATACGCCGGGGAGCCGGTCTGGGCCGGGATTGTCGGGCGGATTGCCGGGGAGCGCTTGCCGGCGATTGCGTTGGTGGGGGCGGGGTTGATTGTGGCGGCGGTGATTGTCAGTGAGTTGAAGACCAAGGGTAAGGTGGCTTCGCCTGAAGAAGAGCTGGAGCAGGAAGCACAGGGTTAAGCCGCAATATCTGCGTTGCATGATAGACAGCCATCGCGGGCAAGCCCGCTCCCACAGGGTCTGGAGGTGTACACGCGATTTGCGTACAACCAAAATCTCTGTGGGAGCGAGCCTGCCCTCGATGGGGCCGGGACAGGCGAAATCGCGCTCCCTGATACAACGATAAACAGGAATTTTCCGTCTACTTTGTAGGATTCTGCGACAGCTTGGCGTTTGGCGAACCGGGAGCTGGCACGTATGATGCTTCACAAACTTCCGCAGATTAGAAGCCTATGTCCCTGATAGTTCTACTGCTTCTGCCTTTTATCGGCAGCTGTCTGGCAGCCTTGCTGCCGCACAATGCGCGTAACACCGAATCACTGTTGGCTGGCCTGGTGGCCTTGATCGGCACCGTCCAGGTCGCCCTCTTGTACCCGCAAATCGCCCATGGCGGCGTGATCCGAGAAGAATTCTTCTGGTTACCCAGCCTGGGCCTGAACTTCGTGCTGCGCATGGACGGTTTCGCCTGGCTGTTCTCGATGCTGGTGCTGGGCATCGGCACGCTGGTTTCGCTATACGCCCGTTATTACATGTCACCGGACGATCCGGTACCGCGTTTCTTCGCGTTTTTCCTGGCGTTCATGGGCGCCATGCTGGGGCTGGTGATCTCCGGCAACCTGATCCAGATCGTGTTTTTCTGGGAGCTGACCAGCCTTTTCTCATTCCTGCTGATCGGCTACTGGCACCACCGCGCCGATGCGCGGCGTGGCGCCTACATGGCGTTGATGGTCACCGGTGCCGGCGGTTTGTGTTTGCTGGCGGGGGTCATGCTGCTCGGCCATGTGGTCGGCAGCTATGACCTGGACAAGGTCCTGGCCGCCGGCGATCTGATTCGCGCACATGCCCTTTATCCCATCCTTTTACCCCTGATCCTGATCGGCGCCTTGAGCAAAAGCGCACAATTCCCCTTCCACTTCTGGCTGCCCCACGCCATGGCGGCGCCAACACCGGTCTCGGCCTATCTGCACTCGGCGACCATGGTCAAGGCCGGGGTCTTCCTGCTCGCTCGCCTGTGGCCATCGCTGTCCGGCAGTGAGGAATGGTTCTACATCGTCAGCGGGGCTGGCGCCTGCACCCTGTTGCTCGGTGCTTACTGCGCGATGTTTCAGAACGACCTCAAGGGCCTTCTGGCCTACTCGACCATCAGCCATCTGGGCCTGATCACCCTGCTGCTGGGGCTGAACAGTCCGCTGGCCGCGGTGGCCGCGGTGTTCCACATTCTCAACCACGCCACGTTCAAGGCCTCGTTGTTCATGGCCGCCGGAATCATCGACCACGAAAGCGGCACCCGGGACATCCGCAAACTCAGCGGCTTGGTCAAACTGATCCCGTTCACCGCCACCCTGGCCATGGTCGCCAGCGCCTCCATGGCCGGCGTGCCACTGTTCAACGGCTTCCTGTCCAAAGAGATGTTCTTCGCCGAAACCGTGTTCATCAACGCCACGGCCTGGATCGAGATGACCCTGCCCATCGTCGCGACCATCGCCGGGACGTTCAGCGTGGCCTATTCCCTGCGCTTCACCGTCGACGTGTTCTTCGGCCCGACCGCCACCGACCTGCCGCACACCCCGCACGAGCCGCCGCGCTGGATGCGTGCGCCAGTGGAGTTGCTGGTGTTCACCTGCCTGGTGGTGGGGATGTTCCCCGCTCAAGTGGTCGGCCCGTTGCTCGCGGCGGCGGCATTGCCGGTGGTGGGCGGCACGCTGCCCGAGTACAGCCTGGCGATCTGGCACGGCTGGAACGCACCGATGATCATGAGCCTGATCGCCATGTCCGGCGGCATCGTGCTCTATCTGCTGCTGCGCAATCAGCTCAAGCGCGGGCGCTTCATGCACCCGCCGGTGATCCACCACTTCAACGGCAAGCGCCTGTTCGAGCGCAGCCTGGTGATCATGATGCGTCTGGCCCGGCGACTGGAGCGGCGGATCAGCACCAAGCGCCTGCAAACCCAACTGTTTGTGGTGGTGCTCGCCGCGGTGCTGGCCGGGTTGATCCCGATGCTGCACAGCAGCCTGAGCTGGGGCGACCGGGCGAAAATTCCGGGCTCGATCGTGTTCGTGATCCTCTGGCTGCTGGCGATTGCCTGCGCCCTCGGCGCAGCCTGGCAAGCCAAATATCACCGGCTCGCGGCCCTGACCATGGTCAGCGTCTGCGGCCTGATGACCTGCGTGACCTTCGTCTGGTTCTCGGCGCCGGATCTGGCCCTGACGCAACTGGCGGTCGAGGTGGTGACCATGGTGCTGATCCTCCTCGGCCTGCGCTGGTTGCCGCGACGGATCGAAGAGGTGTCGCCGTTACCGAGCAGCCTGCGCAAGGCGCGGGTGCGGCGGGTTCGCGACTTGCTGCTGTCGATCGCGGTCGGTGGTGGCATGGCGCTGCTGTCCTACGCCATGCTGACCCGTCAGACGCCCAACGATATTTCCTCGTTCTACCTCAGTCGCGCCCTGCCCGAAGGCGGCGGCAGCAACGTGGTCAACGTGATGCTGGTGGACTTCCGTGGCTTCGACACCCTCGGCGAAATCACCGTGCTGGTGGCGGTGGCCCTGGCCGTGTTCGCCCTGCTGCGACGCTTCCGCCCACCGAAAGAAAGCCTGCAACTGCCAGCCCAACAGCGCCTGCTGGCGCCCGATGTGGTCACCGATCTGGTCAACCCGCGTCACGCCAGCGACACCGCGCTCGGTTTCATGATGGTGCCAGCGGTGCTGGTCCGTCTGCTGCTGCCGATTGCGTTTGTGGTGTCGGTCTACCTGTTCCTGCGCGGGCACAACCAACCGGGTGGCGGTTTCGTCGCCGGTCTGGTGATGTCGGTGGCGTTCATCCTGCAATACATGGTCGCCGGCACCCAATGGGTCGAAGCGCAAATGAGCCTGCGCCCGCTGCGCTGGATGGGCACCGGGCTGCTGTTCGCCACGGTCACCGGGCTTGGGGCGATGGCGGCCGGGTATCCGTTCCTGACTACCCACACCTGGCATTTCGAACTGCCGCTGCTGGGCGACATTCACATCGCCAGTGCGCTGTTCTTCGACATTGGCGTGTACGCCGTGGTGGTCGGTTCGACCCTGTTGATCCTGACCGCCCTCGCCCACCAATCGGTACGCGGTCATAAAACCAACGCGCAAACCAGGCCCGTGGCCAAAGCCGTCGTCACGCAAGGAGCCATTTGATGGAAGAAGTCATCGCAATCGCCATCGGTGTGCTGGCCGCGTCCGGCGTGTGGCTGATACTGCGGCCACGGACGTTCCAGGTGGTCATGGGCCTGTGCCTGCTGTCCTACGGCGTCAACCTGTTCATCTTCAGCATGGGCAGCCTGTTCATCGGCAAGGAGCCGAACATCAAGGACGGCGTGCCTCAGGATTTGCTGCACTACACCGACCCGCTGCCGCAAGCACTGGTGCTGACCGCGATCGTCATCAGCTTCGCCATGACCGCGCTGTTCCTGGTGGTGCTGCTCGCCTCCCGGGGCCTGACCGGTACCGACCATGTGGATGGCCGGGAGCCTAAAGAATGATGGCGCTGCCCCACCTGATCGTCGCACCGATTCTGCTGCCGCTGCTGACCGCCGCCGTGATGCTGATGCTGGGCGAGAAACACCGCCCGTTAAAGGCCAAAATCAACCTGTTCTCCAGCCTGCTGGGGCTGGGCATTGCCGTGATGTTGCTGCAATGGACGCAAACCACCGGCGTGCCCGGCTCCATCGGCGTGTACCTGCCGGGCAACTGGCAGGCGCCATTCGGCATCGTGCTGGTGGTCGATCGCCTGTCGGCGTTGATGCTGGTGCTGACCGGGATCATCGGCGTCAGCGCGCTGCTATTCGCCATGGCCCGTTGGGACGGGGCCGGTTCAAGCTTCCACGCGCTGTTCCAGATTCAGTTGATGGGCCTGTACGGCGCCTTCCTCACGGCAGACCTGTTCAACCTGTTCGTGTTTTTCGAAGTGCTGCTCGCCGCCTCTTACGGGCTGATGCTGCACGGTTCGGGCCGGGCGCGGGTGTCGTCGGGGCTGCATTACATCTCGATCAACCTGCTGGCCTCGTCGCTGTTTCTGATTGGCGCGGCGCTGATCTACGGCGTCACCGGCACGCTGAACATGGCCGACCTGGCGCTGAAGATCCCGCTGGTGCCGGAGGCCGATCGCGGCTTGCTGCATGCCGGTGCGGCAATTCTGGCGGTGGCGTTCCTGACCAAGGCCGGGGTGTGGCCGCTGAACTTCTGGCTGGTGCCGGCCTATTCCGCGGCCAGCGCGCCGGTGGCGGCGATGTTTGCGATCATGACCAAGGTTGGCGTCTACACCTTGCTGCGCCTGTGGACGCTGCTGTTCTCCGGCCAGGCCGGGGCATCCGCGTACTTCGGTGGCGACTGGCTGATCTACGGCGGCATGGCGACCATCGTCTGCGCCGCCGTGGCGATCCTCGCCGCGCAACGCCTGGAACGCATGGCCAGCCTGAGCATTCTGGTGTCGGCCGGCATCCTGTTATCGGCCATCGGTTTCGCCCAGCCGAACCTGATCGGCGCGGCGTTGTTCTATCTGGTCAGCTCGACCCTGGCCTTGAGTGCACTGTTCTTGCTGGCCGAGTTGATCGAGCGTTCGCGTTCGGCCAACGAAATGCCTCTGTTCGATGACGGCGAGCTGCTGCCACGGCCTCTGGAGTCCTTGCAGCCACCCAAAGGCATCAACCTCGATGACGACCAGAAAGTCGTGGTCGGCCAAGTGATTCCCTGGACCATGGCCTTCCTCGGTCTGAGCTTCATCGCCTGCGCCTTGCTGATCATCGGCATGCCGCCACTGTCCGGGTTTATCGGCAAACTCAGCCTGCTCAGCGCCCTGCTCAATCCGCTGGGCCTGGGTAATGGCGGCGACGAACCGGTTTCGAACGGTGCGTGGGGTTTGCTGACGTTGTTGATCCTGTCCGGCCTGGCCTCGTTGATCGCTTTCTCGCGTTTGGGCATCCAGCGTTTCTGGGCCCCGCAAGAGCGTCCGTCACCCTTGCTGCGCCGCCTGGAATGCGTGCCGGTCGTCGTTCTGCTGGGGCTGAGCATTGCGCTGACGTTCAAGGCTGAACCGCTGCTGCGTTACACCCAAGCGGCTGCGCAGGCGCTGAATAATCCTCAGCCATACGTGATGGCGGTGCTTGGCACCCGTGCAATTGCGAGCCCGCAAGCCAGCGCAGCACGGGTGGAGGAGCAACCATGAAGCGTCTGTTTCCTGCACCGTGGTTGTCGTTGGCGCTGTGGCTGTTGTGGCTGGTGTTGAACCTGTCGATGAGCCCCGGCAATGTGCTGTTGGGCGCGGTACTTGGTATCTGTGCGCCGCTGATGATGCGCAAACTGCGGCCGCTGCCGATTCGCATACGTCGCCCCGGGGTGATCCTGCGTTTGTTCTTGCTGGTCGGACGCGATGTGCTGGTGTCCAACCTCGCCGTGGCCTGGGGCGTGCTCAATGCCGGGCGGCGTGCACCTCGCTCGCGGTTCATCAAGGTGCCGCTGGACTTGCGCGATGCCAACGGCCTGGCGGCGCTGTCGATCATCTGCACGGTGATTCCCGGCACGGTCTGGTCGGAGCTGGCACTGGATCGCAGCATTCTGTTGCTGCACGTTTTCGATCTGGATGACGAAAGCCAATTCATCCAGCACTTCAAGGCGACCTACGAGCGCCCCTTGATGGAGATCTTCGAATGAGCGCATTGCTGTCAAACGCGATCCTGCTGAGTCTGTTCCTCTTTTCGGTGGCGATGATTCTGACCCTGATCCGCCTGTTCAAGGGCCCGTCGGCCCAAGACAGGGTTCTGGCCCTGGATTACCTGTACATCGTCGCCATGCTGATGATGCTCGCGCTAGGCATCCGTTATGCCAGCGACACTTACTTCGAGGCGGCGCTGCTGATTGCCCTGTTCGGCTTCGTCGGCTCGTTTGCCCTGGCCAAATTCCTGCTGCGCGGCGAGGTGATCGAATGAGCACTGAACTGTCTTTGTGGGTGGAAATTGCGGTGGCGACTCTGCTGGTGTTCAGCAGCCTGTTTGCGCTGATCGGCGCGGTCGGGTTGCTGCGAATGAAGGATTACTTCCAACGCATGCACCCACCGGCACTGGCTTCGACCTTGGGCGCGTGGTGCGTGGCACTGGCGTCGATCATTTATTTTTCGGTGCTCAAGTCAGGGCCGGTGCTGCATGCCTGGCTGATTCCGATTCTGTTGTCGATCACCGTGCCGGTGACCACGCTGCTGCTGGCCCGGGCGGCGCTGTTTCGCAAGCGCATGGCCGGGGATGATGTGCCGGCGGAGGTGAGTAGTCGGCGTACGGAAAGTGGGAGTTAAGTTCAGAAGTTTTTGTTGATTGGGCGGGCCTCATCGCGAGCAGGCTCGCTCCCACAGGGATTTTGTGAACACTGAAGATCCAATGTGGGAGCGAGCCTGCTCGCGATGGCGATAGTCAGGTCGGCTCAAATCCAGGCCACTGCCAACAATCCGGCTCCCAACACCACACACAATGGCGAATAGGCCCAAGTATCCAGCCGGGCAAACTTGGAGTCCTTGACCTGCTTGAAGAACCCCATCAAATTCGAATCGCCGATCGCCCGGGCGAACATCAGCATGGCGATCGCGCTGATCACCCATTGCAACGACCAGTGATGCACCGTGGGCAGGTACAGCCCGACCCGCAGGCACACCAGCATCGCGATCAGCAGCAAACCCACCGCCACCAGCAACGTGGCAAAGCCCGACGGCTTGAATGCGGGCCTGGATGCCTCCCCGCCCTCCCCGGGTACGCGCGGCACCGCTGCCTCGCTGCCCCACTTGCCACCTGCGGCCCAATACAGGTGGACCAGGCTGATGAATAAAAAAATTGCAGCAATCCATTGCGCGACCAATAGGCTCATATTCAGACATCCGGTGTGAAATGTTGCAGCAGGATGAACTTCATTGGGTGTTTTTGTAAGGGCATTCGTTATCGACGGTAGCTCGGCTGCACGCGCGCGCCTACGGGCTTTATGTACATCCGGGAATTCCCGCGTGTACATAAATCGGTTCATTTCAACTCGGCAGAGACTTTGTCCGCCACTTCCTTGGGCACCCAGGCTTGCCACACCTGCGGGTACGCCTTCATGAACGCCTGCGCCGCCTGGCGTGGCGGGGTGTGTTTTTCGCTCATGTCCGCCAGGGCCTTGTTCAACGCCTCGATCGGCAAATCGACCTTGCTGAAGAACTCGACTATCTGCGGGTACTGTTTCTGAAAAGGCGCGGACACGCCGATGGACAGCTTCGAGGGCAGCGAGCGAGTCGGTTTCGGGTTGGGGTTATCGGCTTCGGTCAGGGTTTTCCAGGCTTCGGCGTCGAACGGCGGCTCTTGCAGCTGAATCAATTTGAAGCGGCCGAGCAACGGCGTCGGAGACCAGTAATAGAACAGGACCGGCTTGCCGCGACGAATCGACGAACTGATCTCCGCATCCAGCGCCGCCCCCGAACCACTGCGAAAGTTCACGTAGCTGTCGTCCAGCCCATACGCCTTGAGCTTCTGTTTGTTGACCACTTCCGAGGTCCACCCGATCGGGCTGTTGAGGAAGCGCCCCTTGCTCGGGGTTTCCGGGTCTTTGAACACGTCCTTGTAGCGCGGCAGATCGCTGACACTGCGCAGGCCCGGCGCCAGCGGCTTGATGCCCTTGGCCGGGTCGCCCTTGATCACATACTCCGGCACCCACCAGCCCTCGGTGGCGCCCTTGACCGTATCGCCCAGGCTCGCGACTTTGCCCTCGGCCTCAGCCTTGACCCAGACCGGACTGCGGCCCGCCCACTCTTCGCCAATGACCTGAATGTCATTGTTGGCCAGTGCGGTTTCCAGGGTAATGGTCGTTCCCGGCAAGGTGTCGGTCGGCAAGCCGTAGCCCTTCTCGACGATGATCCGCAAAGTCTCGGTGATCAGGCTGCCGCTTTCCCAGTTCAGGTCGGCGAAGTGGATCGGCGCCTGGGCAGCGAACACCGAAACGGGTGAAGCCAACACGCCGAACGTGGCCAGGGTAGCGGCCAGTAACCGTCGAAATCCCTTCATGCTCTTGCACCTCGCGCTGTTCACAGCAATAGCAGGATGGCCTGACAAAGAAGATCGCAAGCCTCTGAATACTCAGTCAACTGACTGTAGTAGAGGTTTCTGCTTTCGAGGGGCGAGGATTATTTTTCAGAAGGTTCCTGCAAGCGCGCGAGCTCTCTTCTGACCATGCTGGCGTACGCCGCCGGACGCAGCAGGTAGATCTGTGATGCCACCCAACTCAGCCAGGTTCCCTGCAAAACAACCTTCTGGTCAAACAGCCGCTGAGCCTCGGCTCGGGCGCTGGCCTGGTTCTGTTCGTGGAAATCGGCGCGGGTCAGGGTCATTACTCGCTGGCCTTGAAGGTCACCAGTTCGCCCTTGCGCCACTTGGCGGCTTTGGCGGTCACGGCCTTCAGGGTTTTGGTCAGGCCTTCCTGCAACTGTTGGTGGGCCGCGAACACCATCACTACGCTATGACCTTCCTTGAACACAATGCCATGGCCGTCTGCGGTGGTCACGAACGCGTAATCCCCCAGTCCGTACACCGTGAGCTTGATTTCGCGGAACTTGATGTCCAGTTTGCCACCTTCGCGACTGGGCAACACCGAGGCGCTGAAATGATCGCCGACCTTGAGTTTAAGCCCAGGCTTGTCATCCACCACCAGCGCTGATTCGGTGTCGATCTCGGCAATGTAAATGCCTTCAGCGTTCTGTTCGGTGATGTAGACGAAACGTGACTGAAACTGCTTAACCAGCTTTGCGCGCAAATCACCCAGTACGAACAAAGCATGCATATCGAGATTACTTACTGCCAAGGAAACATCCCCACATCTGAAATGATGCCGTACGCAGGAAACGCGCACAGCAGAAAAAAGCGGCAATGCCGAGGTGTAGCCAAATGACCCGGGTCGAATCCTGGAATGAGCAGAGGGCCCATTCATCGCGAGGTTTGAGAAGATTACTGGAACATCCCTCACGTCGTCTTGCCTGGCAGTCGTCAGAGGTTGAAGGAAAACGCCTTTCTGACGGCCAGAGAAAACCGGACTACCAACTTTAGGGAAAAATCTCTTTAAAAGAAGCACTTTTCCGACATATCGCCAGTAAAAAATTGCTTTAGATGGGCATCAATCGCCAACCAGTGACGGCAATTCTAGAGCAGCGACGCTCACCGAGACTACCCAAAACAACGTACACACGTCGGTAAAACCACGAAAAGGACTTCATATGTGCACACTGACTCACTTCGTCCTGCCTCAGGCACGGAACAAAAACGACTCGTCACCTCTACATTCGAGGGTGCTCCGGCAACAGGATTTCCTCCCTGAAGAGTGTCTGTTCCCGCGTTTTCAGGTGGTACTGGCCGGCAACGCCTTTTTTCACATCAGGGAAATATCCACCGGCCGTGTCAGAGGTTTCCGCGGCAACCATAATGATGCCTGCGCCCTTGCCCGTTCACTCGAGTCATACAGCTGACGCGCCTTGCAGCCCGCATTTCTATAGACGTTTCGTCACGCCGGTGACTTAACTCAGCCGCCGGCAGGCAACTACTGCCATACTGCCCGACCAATGAAACCCGTCCCCAGGGCGGACGGCGTTCAACACAACAGAATATTTCCAAGGGAAGACTGCTACGTGACGGAATTTGATATCGGTGAATTTTTTATCCGGGGCGAAGCCAGAGAGGTCGACGGCGAATTCCAGGCAGTCATTATCATGCGCACCAAACCACCGTTGACCACTTTGACGTATCACCAGGTCGAGAAGGATCGCTGGTTCAAGACCGCGGATGTCGCGGCCATTGCCGCCCAGGATGCCGCGAAAGCCCTGAAGCTTGCCGTCGATGAGGGGGCGTTGAACGCCTGAGATGGGAGTGGATAACGCAGCAGGTCAAGCCTGAGAATGTCAGTGGCGTGCCAGCCTTGTGCAGATAGCACGCCTTAATCTCGACAACCGGTCAGATCAGCTTGCGCTTGACTGCTTCATCCAGCGTGCTTTGGGTCAGGTGTTTGAGCACCGCGTCCCCACGCTCATTGAACGGCAAGCCGACAATCAGCAAAATCTGCATCCAGGTACGCGTGCTTTCCTGTTTGACGATTTTGCCCAGCAGGTTGCCTTCCCGATCCTTGAACACCGTTTCCAGCGTGAAGGTGTTGCTGAACGTTGTCGGGATCACGAAGAACGTGAAGCCTGTCAGCCAGGCGCTCGCGATATTTCCCTGCTCGTTATTGGTCAACGTACTCGTCACGTACAGGTTCGAGTCGACCTTGTCCGTGGTCACGTTCTTGAACTGCCCGGACGCCTTGAAGGTTTCCAGCATATTCTGTTCCACCAGCGCCGCATTGCCGACACCACCCGACAGTTCGCCGTTGAACTGCTGCTGGGTGGTCACGTGCAGATAAGCACTGGGCTTGTCCTGCCGGGCCTGCGCTGGCGGCCACTGGTCCACCGGCGCCAATTCATGTTGGGAATAGGAAATGCAGCCGGTCAGGGTGCTGCTGACCAAAAGCAGCAAAACCAGAAGATATTTACTCATGAGCAGCCAGTTCCTTTGACGGTGTACGCAATTGAGGGGTGGCACTGGCCAGCAGTTGAGCGATCAGGTCGCGCAATTGGGCACCGCCCAGGCGTGGATTGAGGTAGTCGGCGTTCCACATACCGACATTCTTGTCGAGCTTGACCTGCTCGACCGACCTGGCCAGTTGCTTGCCCTGACGGTCTTCGATGATCAGTTCGCCGGCGAGGTCGTATTTGTCGACGTAAATCGGCCCGTCGACCCAGATCCAGATAGTCAGCGTCACCAGCGCGCCGGGGATGTAAGCCGGGTGCATGGTACGTTTGCCTGCCAGTGAGGTCAGGTTGAACTTGAGCACCACGTCGTCTTCGCCCGCCTTGGCCGGGAACACCACGATTCGCTTGAAGTAGTCGCTTTTATCGACATAGGCGCTGACCTGCTCGGTCAGTTGTCGGCTGCCGGCGACACGCACCTTGTCGTCCAGGTCGGGAGCGGAAATCACCACGTCGCTGATCTCGGCACTGCGATCGAGGGTGGACGGCGCAGGGTTCAAGGGTTCGCCAATGGGCCCCAGCGGCGTGAAAGACACACAGCCAGTCAACGACAGGCCAAGTGCGATGGCCATCAGATAAACAAGACGCTTCACTGCTTACATCCTTTTCTGCGGGATCGGGGGTGGGTCGACTCGAAAGAAATCACGCAAGGGATGGGCAAATCAGCAGCGCAAGGCGCTAAACCCGAGACGACAACATCCATGTGCGGACTCTTTGAGTGGCGGCTTGATGACGCCAAAAATTCGACGGCATCGTAATCGCTGAAACAACGACAAGCAATAGCTCATTGCCATCATTGGTGGCGAATCCGCAGAAAACTGCTAAAACCCTATCGAACACTTGGCGTGCGGCTCCCTCAGATGCAATGAAGCCGCACCTCGGATCTCGCACCCGAGGCGACTGATTATCTGCAAGGAGATGAAGATGGATTCACCCACACATGACTTGAAAGGCTTGTTCGACCAGCTCGGTCTGGACTCCAGCGAAAAGGCCATCGACGATTTCATTGCAAGTCATTCACCCATGCCCGATGACAAGAAACTCATCGATGCCGAGTTCTGGACCCCGCAACAAGCCGGCTTCCTCAAGGAACAACTGCGTGAAGACGCCGATTGGGCGCACGTGGTCGACGACCTGAACCTGCGCATGCACCAGATCCACTAGCCACGGGTTCAGCGAGGACGTTCCGGTTTGTAACCCAGGCGCAAACCACCCCAATGCCGGCCCTTGAGCATGATCGGCACCGAGAGATCGTGCATCAGTTCACCGGTGTCGCGGGTGTAGGTCTGCAACAGCACGGCCTGCTGATGGCTGCCACAGCGAACCCCGGTGCGGTCGGCAAACTTGCGCTTGGTGCGGTTTTGCAGGGTATCGACCTGTACATCACCGGTCAGCGGCTGGCTGAACACGGTGTTGTGGGTCGGCACATAACCCTGCTGCGTGCAGGCGATGGCGAACACCAGGCCTTCATGACGCGGCAGCAACGGTTCCTGAATCGCCGGCAATACCTGATCGGTGTAGCGGTCGAAACGGGTCTGGTATTTGGCCGGGCTGGTGTTGGGGATCACCTGGTAATTGCGATCAAACAGATCATCGAGGCTGATCCGGCCCTGATCGACATCCGCTTCAAAACGCGCCGCAATCTGGCTCGCCCCTTCGCGGGCCAAGTCGTAAATCCGCTGATGGTAATCATCCAGTCCAACTTCGGCGAGGCGTTCGCTGATGGTTTCAGCCTGCCCTTCCATCTGCACCGCCGCCAGGGCCAGACGCTGGGTTTGCTGGTCGCTGATCGCCAGATCGCTGCGCATCTGCTCGATGGCGTGGAACAGACTGTCGAGCTGTTCTCGGTTGGTGTCCGCGCCTTGGGCGATTTCCCCGACCTGCCTTTCGACGCCGTCGGTCAGACGCGCGATGTTTTCCAGGTGCTGCCCCGTGTGCTCGACCTGCGCGACGCCGGTATTCAGATCGCTGGCCAGTTGACGGATCTGCTCCACCACTTGCGCCGTGCGTTGTTGAATATCGGCGACCATCTCCCCGACTTCGCCGGTTGCCGTCGCCGTGCGCGCGGCCAACCCGCGAACCTCATCGGCCACTACGGCAAAGCCGCGACCGTGCTCCCCGGCCCGCGCCGCTTCGATGGCCGCGTTCAGCGCCAACAGATTGGTCTGGCTGGCGATGGACTGGATCACCAGCGTGACCCGCTGGATATCGTCACTGCGCAGGCTCAGGGCTTCGATCAGCTCACGGCTGCTACTGGCGCGCTGACTGAGTTGATGCATGCGCGCAATGGACTCGACCAGTTCCGTGCGCCCTGCCGCGCTGCTCTGATGGGCTTCGCTGGCCGCGCTCAAGGCTTCCCGGCTAAGTTTCGATGTCGCGTGTTCGGTGGCGATCATCACTTCGGCGTTGCTGACAATCTGCGCCGCGGCGCCGAGTTGCGATTGCAGTTTGTCGGCCAGTTGCTTGACCGAAAAGGCCACGCTGGCAGCCGACAAAGCGTTATGACTGGTGGTATAGGAAAGATCGCGAGTCAACCCGGTGATGGCGCTGGTGCTGTCTGCGGGGGCTGCCGCAGGGAGGGTGCGCGAGCGCAGGCGCGGCAGCCAGATAATCAGCACGGCCAATGGCAGGCCAAGGTAAAGCGACCAGCCCGCCAATGCCATGCCGCATAGCAACAGCGTCAGGGCGATGCTTTGCAAGGTCGGCGTGAGCCACAGGTTTTTCGGCAAAAGTACGGCTGCAGGCACTGCCCCAGCCAGAGACCCGTCTCGCGTCATCGATTGTCACCCCAGGCATCTTCTAATTGTTGTATCCGCATTAAACGCCACTACAAGGCCATTATCTATGGTCCGTTAGTAGTAGGGGGTGCAGCAGATCAATAGAAGTGCGTCGGCTTTTTCGCAGACGTCGAAAAGCATCGCGGGCAAGCCCGCTCCCACAAGGTCCGTGTTGAACTTGTGGGAGCGGGCTTGCCCGCGATGGGGGCGCTACTGAATCAGGCCTGACGCTGGTGCTTGTCGATCTGCTCGTGACGCTCTTGAGCTTCGATGCAGTATTTGGTGGTCGGGCTGATCAGCAGGCGTTTCAGGCCAATGGCCTCGCCGCTGTCATCGCACCAGCCGAAGCTGTCTTCCTTGATGCGTTCCAGGGCCTGTTCCAACTGAGGCAGCATGCGCTGGTCGCGATCGATCGCGTTCACCAGCCAGGTGCGCTCTTCTTCGACGGAAGCCGCGTCAGCCGGATCGGCCGGGGTGTCCAGGCTCTCGATGGCGATGCGATTCTGTTCGATGCGCTCATGGGTTTCGACTTTCATGTTCTGCAACAGCTCAGAGAAAAAAGCATGTTGCTCGGCATTCATGTAGTCATCCGCCGGCATGGCCAGCAACTTGTCCTTTGTCATTGATATCTCTATAAAAAAACGTGCATTAAGGCGAATTAGGGAGCGTTCCGTTGAGCCTGTGGCTGTCATTGGAACGGCGCCGTTTATTCCAAGCGCCACCCGGCACTCAATTTACGAGGGGCGGCAGTCTAAGGCCGACTCGAGGCCTCAGCAACTGAAAAGACAGCAAATCTGTCCGACAAGGTCCTGAAAGTGCTCTATGGCAGGCTTTGAGGTGCTTATCGGAGTGCGTTTATATCAAGAAATTCAGTCGAGCAGCTGTATATAGAAGACAAACGGCTACGCCACGCGGGTCAGGCGTGGCGCATTTTCGTCTTTCGTCCGGCTTCAGCGCTTGAGTTTGCGCTTGTTGCGGTACTGGTCGATGACCACCGCCACCACAATGATCAGCCCCTTGATGATGTCTTGAATATAAGCGTCAACACCGACAAAGGTAAAGCCGCTGGCCATGACCCCGAGGATCAACGCGCCGATCACGGTGCCAGTGATGCGCCCTACGCCACCGGCCAGGCTGGTGCCACCGATGACCGCCGCGGCAATCGCGTCCAGTTCATAAGACATGCCCATCCCGGCCTGCCCGGTCGCGGCCCGCGCCGACGCCACCACCCCGGCCAGGCCTGCAAGCAACCCGGCGATGCTGTAGACGATCACCAGATGCCGCTTGACGTTGATCCCGGAGGTGCGTGCCGCCTGCATGTTGCCGCCGATGGCGTAGGTGTACTTGCCGTACTTGGTGTAACGCAGGGCGATGTGAAAGATCACCGCCACCACCAGAAAAATGATCACCGGCATCGCGCCGTGTCCGATGGCCGTGTAGGAATCCGAGAGCATGCTCACCGGCTGACCTTCGGTGTAGTAGCGCGCCAGGCCGCGAGCCGAGACCATCATGCCGAGGGTGGCAATGAACGGCGGAATCCCGGTGATCGCAATGATACTGCCGTTGATCGCCCCCGCCAGCAATCCCACCCCAAGCCCGGCGATCACCGGAATCCACACCGGCAAGTCCGTCAGGGACGGAAACACCGCCCGGGCAAAGTCGGAGGTCTGGGCCAGGCTGGCGGCAATCATCGCCGACAGCGCCAGCACCGAACCGGAGGACAGGTCGATGCCGGTGGTGATGATGACCTGGGTCACCCCGATCGCCAACAGGCCGATGATCGACACTTGCAGGATCATCAGCACCAGACGCTGGGAGTTCATCAGGAAGCTCTGGTCCCGCACGATCCAGCCGAACAGTTCGAAGACCAGGCCGATGCCGATCAGTACCAGGAAGATACTCAACTCGGTCGGAAAGCGCCGGCGACTCTTGACCGGTGCCACTGCTGGCTTGTTTTCCAGTATCGCGTTCATAACCACTCATCCTTCAAATGAAATCCGTGTGGCAAGGGAGCTTGCTTGTGGCGAGGGAGCTTGCTCCCGTTGGACTGCGCAACAGTCCCATTCTTTTAGGGCCGCTTCGCAACCCAGCGGGAGCAAGCTCCCTCGCCACACAATCCCCTTTCACCCTTGGACTGTGTTCATCTTCTCATTAGTGAACCGCGGACATACCCGAGGCCAGTTGCATCACCCGTTCCTGGGTCGCTTCGCTGCGGTCGAGGGTGCCCATCAGGTCGCCCTCGTGCATGACCATGACCCGGTCGCTCATGCCCAGCACTTCCGGCAGTTCCGAGGAAATCATGATCACCGCCATGCCTTCGCTGGCGAGGTAGGAGATAAGCCGGTAGATCTCGGCCTTGGCGCCGACATCGATGCCCCGGGTCGGCTCGTCGAGAATCAGGATGCGCGGATTGGTCATCAGCCAGCGCGCCAGCAAGGCCTTCTGCTGATTACCGCCGGACAGCGTGTCGATGCATTGCTCCAGCGACGGGGTTTTCACCCGCAGCTTCTTGCACATGTCTTCACACAAGGCGCGCAAGGCTTTCTGCTGGATGAAGCCGTTGCCGACGTAATGGGGCAACACCGCCATTTCCATGTTCTCGAGCACCGACAGGCACGGGAACAGGCCGCTGAGCTTGCGATCTTCGGTCAACAGCGCGAAGCCCTTCTCGATCGCCATGTGCGGATCGCTGATGCGCACCACCTCACCGTCGAGCCGGATTTCGCCACCGTCGCTTGGGGTGATGCCGAAAATCGCCTCGGCGACATTGGTCCGCCCCGAGCCCATCAACCCGGCGATGCCAAGGATCTCCCCGGCATGCAGGTCGAAGGAGACGTCTTTGAAAATGCCGTCCAGCTTGAGGTCGCGCACCGACAGCAGCAGATCGCCGATCGGCTTCTCCCGCACCGGGAACAACTGGCTCAATTCGCGGCCGACCATCATCGAAATCAGGCTGTCGCCGTCCATGCTGTCGGCCCGTTGCAGGCCGATGTAGGCGCCGTCACGGAACACCGCCACTTCATCGGCAATGCTGAACACTTCGTTCATTTTGTGAGTGATGTAGATGATGCCTTTGCCCTGGCTCTTGAGGTCGGCAATGATCGAGAACAGATGGGCGACTTCCTTGTCGGTGATGGCCGAGGTCGGTTCGTCCATGATCAGGATGTCGGAGTCGTAGGACACCGCCTTGGCGATCTCGACCATCTGCCGCTCGGCAATGCTCAAGTTGCCCACCTGCTCTTCCGGGTCGAGGTTGATCCGCAGACGCTCCAGCAGCTTGGCGGTGCAACGGTGCATTTCGCGGTGATCGATCATGTGCAGGCCGTTGAGTTGTTCGCGGCCGATCCAGATGTTCTCGGCGATGCTCATGTGCGGCATCAGGTTGAGTTCCTGGTGGATCATCGCGATCCCGGCCTGAAGCGCCGCCAGTGGTGTTTCGAAGACCACCGGTTTGCCCCGCAGACGCAACTCGCCGGCGTCTGGCTGGTAGATGCCGGCAATGATTTTCATCAGGGTGGATTTGCCGGCGCCGTTCTCACCCATCAGGGCCAGCACGGAACCGGGGCGGACCCGAAGCTGCACATCGGACAAGGCCACCACACCGGGAAACCCCTTGCTGACGTTGATGATCTCCAGCAGGTACGGTTCATCGACCGGTGTCGCGGTTGGCTGGATACCCACCAACGGGGTGCTCGAAGCAGTCGCTGAAGCGAACATGATCAGGTACTCCATCAGCAAGGTCGCGATCGCCACCTTGCGTGTTTATTGTTGTTATCGAACGGACGGATTATTTGAACTGGTCAACGTTTTGCAGGGTGATCAAGCGATACGGCACCCACACGGCCTGCTCGACCGGTTCGTTTTTGGCCATTTTCACCGCCGTGTCGACCGAACCATCGGCCTGACCCTTGGCGTCCTGGAACACCGAAACCACCAGAGAGCCCTTCTTCACCGCGTTCAAACCGTCGGGCGTACCGTCGACACCGGCGATCAGCACGCTACCTTTGGCGACACCCGCCTGTTGCAAGGCCATGGCCGCGCCAATCGCCATCTCGTCGTTGTTGGAGACGACCGCGTCGAACTTGCGGCCCTGGGTCAGCCAGTCGTTGACCAGGGTCATGCCCTTGTCTCGCGACCAGATGCCGCTCTGCTCTTGCTCGATCTTGATGTTCGGGTACTTGGCCAGCACCTCCTTTACGCCCTTGGTGCGGTTAGTGGTGGAGTTGTTGGCCAAATCACCCAGCAGAATCACGATGTCGCCCTTGCCGCCCATCTTGTCGGCCAGGTACTGCATCTGCATCTGGCCGGCCTCCAGATCGTTGGAGGCGACAGTGACCACGCCTTTGGGCAGGTTCAGGTCATCGGGACGACGATTGACGTACACCAGCGGAATGCCGGCCTTGACCGCTGCTTCAGTGATTTTCCTGGTAGCGGCGGTATCCACCGGGTTGACCACAATGGCGTCGACCTTCTGGCTGATGAAGCTTTCTACCTGGCTCAACTGCCTGACCACGTCGCTGCGGGCGTCTTCGAACTGCAGCTTGACGCCATCGGGATAGGACTTGGCTTTTGTGTCCATGGACTCGCGCAGGTAGGTCAGCCAGGTGTCATCGAACTGCGCCATGCTGACGCCGATCTTCATGTCAGCGAGGGCGGCGCCGCTGGCGAGCATCAGGGACAAGGCCAGTGAGGCGAAACGGATCTTGGTCTTCATGAAAGGTCTTTCTCCACATTCTTGTTGGTTTTATGGATAAGGCGTGACGATTTCAGTAAGTGGGCAAACGGACAATCGGTGCACCCGGAATACAGCAGACCAGGGCGCCCTTGCGTTCGACGCAAAGCAAGCGAGAGATGGAATGAAACGAGACGCGAGGCAGGTCGCGAGAGAGGTGCAGCGCGCAACGTAAAGCATGCAGAGCAGAGTTGAAGGTTTTCATCGACGGTACCTGGCTTTTGTTTCTTGTTTTGGTTCGTCCTTCACTCGTTCAAGGCCTGCTTGAGCGTGATCGGACGTTGATAGTCGGCAACCTGGAAACGACTTTATTGGAAAATAATTTCTATATCAACTCATTTTAGAATTTTATTCTGGTTTTATTCCATGGCTCTCGAACGGGCTCAACGCCACCACTTGATGCCGCTCGAAACTGAGCCGCGCAGCGTCTAGCACGCGGGTGGTCGCCAGTGCATCACGGGCCTCGACCGGCAGTGGGCCACCGCTCTGTAACGCGGTTTGTAGCTGCAAATAGAACTGGTTCCAGCAGCCTCGCTCGGACGGCACCCGCTCGCGCACCTCGCCTTGTTCGAACCAGCCCCAGCGACGATGCTCTTCGACGCCCCAGCGCTCGCCCTCGGATTTGGGCGTGAGCCCGGCCAGGGTCGACGCCTCTTGCCCGTCCAGACCGTCGACGCTGTAGCAGCCCTGGGTGCTGGTCACGCGAAAACGCGGGCCAGGAGTGCTTTGCAGACAACTGCCACCCAGGTGCGAGATCACCCCATTGGCATGGGTCAGGGACATAAAGAAGCCGTTGTCGAAGGGCTGATCTTTTTCGAGGTAATCCAGTTCGGCATAAACCCGGGCGACGGGACCGAACAACAGCAGCGCCTGATCCACCAGATGGCTGCCCAGATCGCGCAGAAAACCACCGCCGCTGCCGTTGTTCACCGACTGTGGCGAGTAGCGCTCGATCCGCGATTCGAAACGGGTGACCTGCCCCAGCGCACCGGACTCGATGAGTTTGCGCACGGTGAGAAAGTCCGAGTCCCAGCGCCGGTTCTGGTAGACGCTCAGTTGCACACCCTGACGCTCGGCCATGGTGATCAGGGTTTGCGCCTGTTGCGTGTCGGCGGCGAACGGTTTGTCGCTGACCACCGCCACCCCGTGTTCGATGGCGTCGAGCACCAGCGCCGGGCGACCTTTGAGCGGCGTGGACACCACCAGCACATCGACCCCCGCTTCGACCAGTTGGCCGATGCTGTCGAAGGCCGGCACGCCGGGGTGTTCCGTGGCCAGCCATTGCCGGCGCTCGGCGGATCGGGTGACCACGCCCACGAAGGTCGCCGCCGGCAAACTGCTGATCAGCGGCGCATGGAAAAACCGGCCGCCATGGCCGTAACCGACAAGTCCGATACGCATGAAAGTATTCTCCTTATAGAACGCGGCCCCTGTGGGAGCGGGCTTGCCCGCGATAGCAGTCTGACAATCACTGAGATGTTGAATGTGTCGCCGTCATCGCGGGCAAACCCGCTCCCACAGGTTTTGTGTAAGGTCCGTCAGCGACAGAGTTCGCTTTTGACGCGCTCGAGCATCATCCGGTTGGACTCATCCGGCCGGTCTTCCCAGGCGAACACCGAGACGGTGGTGATGCCATCGAACTTGATCTCGCGCAAGGTGCCGAAAAACGCTTCCCAATCGACCTCGCCCTGGCCGATGTCCAGATGCTGGTGCACGGTGGCGGTGACGCCCGGCGGGTTGACGATGTAGCGCAAGCCCGAGGACGCCTTGTGGTTGTAGGTGTCGGCAATGATCAGGTGGCTCAGTTTCGACCCGGCGTACTTGAGCATCGAGGCGATGTCACCCTGGCCATCGTCGTAGAAAAACGTGTGTGGCGCGGCGTAGAGGTAGTTGATCCAGTCACGGTCCAGACCGCGAATGATGTCCACCGACTCGTTGTTGCGCTCGCAGAAATCATAAGGATGGGCCTGGATATCGAGCTTGATGCCTTCGCGTTCGAACTCGGGGATCAGTTCGTCCATGGAACGCATGAACTGGTTCTCGCACACCAGCGGGTTGTCCGACTGGCCGGTGAACTCGGTGTTGACCAGCTCGCAGTCCATCTCCACGGCGATCTGGATCGCCCGCTTCCAGTTGCGCACCGCGGCCACGCGCAAGCCTTCGTCGGCGGCGGCCCAGTGGTACATCGGTAATAAAGAAGAGAGTTTGACCCCGGTGTCGCTCAGGGCTTTGCGAAATGCCTTGATTCGCGCCTTGTCGACCCGCGGGGCTTTATAGAACGGCAGGAAATCTTCCCGGGGCGACAGCTCGATGTGTTCGTAACCGAGCTCGGCGACCTTGTCGACCATCTTGCCCAGGGACAGATTGCGGTACATGTAGGGGTCTAGTGCGATGCGCATGTTGTTGTTCTCCATCACTTGACGTTGATCGTTCCCACGCTCTGCGTGGGAACGCCGCCATGGACGCTCCGCGTCCGCTTTGTGACGCGGAGCGTCACGGGATGCATTCCCACGCGGAGCGTGGGAACGATCGGCGCTCTGCGTGGGAACGATCGGTTAGTCGTAGAAGCGGGGGCGGTCTGGCAGGCCGACTTTGACGATCTGGCCGCTGTTCTGCGCTTCGATGCAGGCATCCGCAGCGACTGCGGCGGCGAAACCGTCCCACGCCGACGGCCCGCCCACCTGCCCGGCCCGCACGCCATCGATGAATGCCTGCAACTCGACGTCATACGCGGCGATGAACCGGTCCTTCCAGTCCATCAGAATCGCATTGGACAGCTTCGCCCCGCTGCGCAATTGAACCTGCGACGGTTCCGGCAATTTGGCGATGCCCGTCTCCCCCACCACTTCGCACTGGATGTCGTAGCCGTACTGGCAGTTGACGAACACCTCCACATCGATGCGCGTGCCCTTGGCGGTTTCCAGCAGCACGATCTGCGGGTCTTTCAAATGGGCGTGAGCCTTGCTGGTCTTGCGCGGGAACACCACTTGCACCGACACGTAATCGTCGTCGAGCAACCAGCGCAATACGTCCAGCTCATGGATCAGTGTGTCGGTGATCGCCATGTCGGTCTTGTAGTTCTCACCCACGGTCGGGTTACGGTGAGCGCAATGCAGCATCAACGGCTCGCCGATCTGGCCGCTGTCGATCACTGCTTTCAACGCCCGATACCCTTCATCGTACGGGCGCATGAAACCGACCTGCACCAGCCGTTTGCCGTGGGCCACTTCGGCCTCGACGATCTTGCGGCAGCCTTCGGCGGTGACGGCCAATGGCTTCTCGCAGAACACCGGTTTGCCGGCGGCAATCGCAGCCAGCACGAACTCTTCGTGACTCGGGCCCCAGGAGGTGACGAGGATCGCCTCGACTTCCGGCGCCTTGATCAGTGCGTGGCCGTCGGGATAGACCTCGGCGGTCAGTTTCAGGTCGGAAACGACCTTGGCCGCTTGCTGCAAATTGATATCAGTGACCGCAACGACCTGGCTATTGAGCAAGGTCTGGCTGCAACGACGGATGTGATCCTGGCCGATGGCCCCGGTGCCGATGACGCCAATGCGCAATGAATTGGAAAGCAAAGACATGTAAACACTCCTGTGGGTTCGTTCAGGGCAATCAATATTGACGGGCCTTGGCCAGTCGCTCGTTGAGGGTCTTGGCCACCGCGTCGGTGCGGGCGCTGGTGGAGACTTGCGCCACGCCGACCCGCCACCACGACAGGTATTTGTGAATCATGGTTTTGGGCAGGACCTTGATATCGATCAGCGTCGACACCGTTTGCAACCGCGCATCCGCCAACGCAGCTTGCAACTCTTCAACGGTGTTCACTTTGTAGGTCTTGCAGCCGTAAGCCGCCGCGCTCATGGCGAAATCCACCGGCACGAAGCCGCCATCGAGCTTGCCGGTTTCCGGATTACGGAAACGGAACTCGGTGCCGAAGCTGTCCATGCCGTGTTCCATTTGCAGGTTGTTGATGCAGCCGAAGGTCATGTTGTCCAGCAGCACCACGTTGATCTTGCGCCGCTCCTGGATCGAGGTCGCCAGCTCCGAATGCAGCATCATGTAGGAGCCGTCGCCCACCAGCGCATAGACCTCGCGTTCAGGCTCGGCGAGCTTCACGCCCAGTGCGGCATTCACCTCGTAACCCATGCACGAATAACCGTACTCGACGTGGTAAGTGTTCACGCCTTTGCTGCGCCAGCTGCGCTGCAAGTCACCGGGCAAACTGCCGGCGGCGGCGACGATTACGGCGTCATCGGCCAGGATTTCATTGAGCACGCCGAGTACCCGGCTTTGGGTCAGGCAGGAACCGGTCAACTCGATGAATTCGCGCAGCACCGCCGGGTCCAGGTGGTCGTTGATTTCCGGGACGAAATCTTTCGCCGAGTATTCGACCTGATAAATTCGATCGACTTCCTCATCCAGCTGCGCCTTGGCCTGGCGGGGTTGATCGCCCCAACTCGAGCGGTAATCGCCCAGCGCTTCGGCCAGCGCCTGCAAACCGGTTTTGGCGTCCGCCAGCAGTTGCACGCCATCGAGTTTCAGGGCGTCGCAGGGGCTGATATTGAGGTTGAGAAACTGCACATCCGGGTGTTTGAACAAGGATTTCGACGCGGTGGTGAAATCGCTGTAGCGAGTGCCCACACCGATGATCAGATCAGCGTCCCTGGCCAGCAGGTTCGCCGCCAGGCAACCGGTTTCGCCGATACCGCCGACGTTCAGCGGATGGCTGGACACCACCGCGCTTTTGCCGGCCTGGGTTTCGGCGAAGGGAATATCGAAGCGCTCGGCGAACGCCTGCAACGCTGCATTGGCGCCGGAGTATTTGACCCCGCCGCCGCAGATGATCAGTGGCTTGCGTTTGCCTTTGAACAGCGCCAACGCATCCCCGAGCATCGCTTCGGTGGCCGGACGGCGCTCGATGCGGTGCACGCGTTTTTGCAGGAAGTAATCGGGGTAGTCGTAAGCCTCGGCCTGCACGTCTTGCGGCAAGGCCAGGGTCACGGCGCCGGTTTCGGCGGGGTCGGTAAGCACGCGCATGGCGTGGATCGCCGCCGTCATCAATTGCTCGGGACGGTTGATGCGGTCCCAGTATTTGCTCACGGCCTTGAACGCATCGTTGGTGCTGATGCTCAGGTCGTGGAACTGCTCGATCTGTTGCAGCACCGGATCCGGTTGGCGGCAGGCATAAACGTCGCCGGGCAACAGCAGCAAGGGAATACGGTTGGCGGTGGCCGTCGCGGCAGCGGTCAGCATGTTCGCTGCCCCCGGGCCCACCGATGAAGAACAGGCGTAGATCTTGCGCCGCAGGTGTTGCTTGGCGAAACCGATGGCGGCGTGGGCCATGCCTTGTTCGTTGCGCCCCTGATGGACGATCAGGTCGCCGCTGTCCTGCTCCAGGGCTTGCCCCAGACCCAGCACGTTACCGTGGCCGAAAATGGTAAAGATCCCGGCGACGAATTTGCTCTGAACCCCATCGACCTCGATGTACTGGTTATCGAGGAATTTCACCAGGGCCTGGGCCATGGTCAGTCTTGTTGTGGTCATGTCCGATCCTTCAATACGTGAAGAAACCCTGTGGGAGCGAGCCTGCTCGCGATTGCGGTGTATCAGGCGCTATCAATGTTGAATGTGCCGCCCTCATCGCTAGCAGGCTCGCTCCCACAGTTGATCTGCGTTGGCCTCAGGCCAGGGATTTCTGCAGGTGATCCATGCTCGCGCCGATCGCCGTCTGGATATCCGCCAGGCCATGGACGCTGTCGGCGAACGGTTCGAACGACAGGTAGCCGCTGTAGCCGGTAGCGAGCAAGGTTTCGATCTGTGCCGCGTTGCCAAGGATGTCGCCCTCGCCCACCAGCACCCGATGGCCGTCGCGGATGGTCGCCAGCGGCGCCTCGGCATCTTCGACACCGGAGATGTGCACCAGGCCGGTCAGCTCAGGGAAGAATTCATGTTCGCTGGCCAGGTGATGGTGAAAGGTGTCATGCACCAGACGGAACACGTCCAGCCCGCCGATGGCCTTGATCGCATCGACCGCCGTGCGTTTGCGCCGCAGCGAACATTCTTCGAAACCCAGCGGTTCGATGAAGCCGAGGATGCCGTGATCGCGCAGGATCGGCGCCAGTTCGCTCAGCGCCGTGCGCAACCCAGAAGCACGCTGTGCCTCGGTTCGTGGATCGGCGCGGTCGTTCAACGGGCACATCACCAAACCCTGCGCGCCGCAATCACGGGCATAACCGGCGAGCTTGAGCGCGTGTGCACGGCGCTCGTCATTCCAGACATCGAACGGATACAGCGCGTTGATCGACAGCACGGTGATGCCTTTGGCCGCGCACAGCTCACGGACGTGCTCGGGTGCGGTACCGTCCTCGATTTCGACACCCTTGAGGTCATTGCGGATCTCAATGGCGTCTGCCTTGAGGGTCACCGCCAACTCGATGAACGCGGGCAGGGACAAACGTGGGGCGACCATACGGTTCAGGGCGAAATGCAGGGGTTTGCTCATTTTTTATTGTTCTCCGCACAAGTGAATCATTTGGCTGTCGGCATGCTGAATTCAGGGCCCTTGGCGATGCTGTCGGGCCAGCGCTGCATCACGCTTTTGTAGCGGCTGTAAAAGCGAATGCCTTCTTCGCCATACGCGTGGTGATCACCGAACAGCGAGCGCTTCCAGCCGCCGAACGAGTGCCAGGCCATGGGCACCGGAATCGGTACGTTGATGCCGACCATGCCGACCTTGATGCTGCGGGCAAACGACCGGGCAATGCCGCCATCGCTGGTGAAACAGGACACGCCGTTGCCGAACTCATGGGCGTTGATCAGTGCCACGGCGCTGGCGAAGTCCGGCACGCGCACGATGCCCAGCACCGGCCCGAAGATCTCTTGCTGGTAGATGCTCATCTCGGTCGTGACGTTGTCGAACAGCGTGGCGCCGACGAAGAAGCCATTCTCGGCCCCCGGCACCTTGAAGTTGCGCCCGTCGACAATCAGCTGCGCGCCCTGGACCACGCCTTCGCCGATAAAACCTTCGACCTTGGCCTTGTGCTCGGCAGTCACCAGCGGCCCCATGTCGCTGTCGCCCTGCATGCCATTGCCGACTTTCAGTTGATCGATGCGCGGCAGCAGTTTGGCAATCAACTGGTCGCCGACATCGCCCACCGCCACGGCAATCGAAATCGCCATGCAGCGCTCACCGGCCGAACCGTACGCCGCGCCGATCAACGCATCTGCCGCTTGATCCAGATCGGCGTCGGGCATGACGATCATGTGGTTCTTCGCCCCGCCCAGGGCCTGCACACGTTTGCCGCGCGAGGTTGCTTGCTGGTGGATGTACTCGGCGATCGGCGTCGAACCGACAAAGGAAATCGCCTCGATGTCCGGATGTTGCAGCAAGGCATCGACCGCGCTCTTGTCGCCCTGGACCACGTTGAACACACCGTCCGGCAATCCGGCTTCGGTCAATAATTTCGCCATCAGCAAACTGGCCGACGGGTCGCGCTCGGAGGGTTTTAGGATGAAGCAGTTACCGGTGACCAGCGCCAGCGGAATCATCCACAGCGGCACCATCACCGGGAAGTTGAATGGGGTAACGCCGGCACAAACACCCAACGGCTGACGCAGGTTCCAGTTGTCGATGCCACCGCCGATGTTGTCGCTGAAATCGGTTTTCAGCAGGTTCGGTGCGCCACAGGCGTACTCGACGATTTCGATGCCGCGCGTCACTTCGCCCTTGGCGTCCGAGAACACCTTACCGTGTTCACGGCTGATGATTTCGGCCAGTTCGTTGTGATGGCGGTCGAGCAATTCCTTGAACTTGAACATCACCCGCGAACGGCGCAGGGACGATTGCTCGGACCACGCCGGAAATGCCTTCATGGCCGAGGCGACGGCGTCATCCACGGTCTTCTGGCTGGCCAGCCCGACCCGCGCCTGAACGCTGCCGGTGGCCGGGTTGAAGACATTGCTGAACCGCTCGCTGCCGCTGTCCTGCACTTGACCGTCGATGTAATGGCCTATTACCTGGGCGTCGCTCATTGCGCTTGTTCTCCGTTCGAATGTTCAAATTCAGGCGTTGTAATTCAGAGATCGAGCAGCCAGCTGTGCTGCGGATCGTTATGGAACTGCCAGACGCGTTTCGGGCCGGCCATCACGTTCAGGTAATACGACTCATAGCCGTAGGGCACGCTGACCGGGTGATAGCCCTTGGGTACGACGACCAGGTCGCTGTTTTCCACGGCCATGGCCTGATCGATGCTGCGATCGTCGGTGTAGACCCGCTGGAACACGAAGCCCTGGGGCGGGTTGATCTGGTGGTAATAGGTTTCTTCGAGAAAGCTCTGGTGCGGCAGATCGTCGGTGTCGTGCTTGTGCGGCGGATAGCTCGACGAGTGCCCGGACGGCGTGCGCACTTCCACCACCAGCAGCGAATGGGCCGGCTCGGTGTCTGGCAGGATGTCGCAGACGTAACGGGTGTTGGCGCCCTTGCCGCGCACGTTGCGCTTCATGCTGTCGGGTTTGATCAGCCGTGGGCCGAGGTTTTCGGTGGTCGAACCGGGGGCGGCGCAGACGGCGATTTGCACGTCGCTGAGCGCGACCACTTGCGCCTGGCTGCCGGGCGGCAAGTACACCGCGAACGGGGATTTGTCTTCGAAGACCGATTGGCGATCACCGATGTTGTCCCAATCGAACGCTCCCTGCCCCGGCGCTTCGCCTTTGACGCTGACCCGACCACTGAGCAACACCAGGCACAGTTCCTTGTCGCCGGCGCTGACCGGCAGGGTTTCACCGAAGCTCAGGCGGTAAGCGGCGAAGCCGACGTATTCCAGCTCACCCGGCCCCAGCTCGACCATGGTCCGGCCGCGCGCATTGCTTTTGACCAACAGGCTCATCACGCGGTCCTCTCATTGAGCAGCGCACGCAAGGTGTCGTAGCCTTTTTTGGCGTAAACGTAACTCGGCGCCACCGCCGGATCCTGCTCGGCCTCGACCACCAGCCAGCCGTGGTAATCGGCAGTCAGCAGCACATCAAGCAAGGCGCCGAAGTCGATGTCGCCATCACCGGGCACGGTGAACGTGCCGTTGATGATGCAGTCCGGGAAGCTCCACAGGTTATTGCGCGCCAGTTGCACCACCGGTTTGCGCACGTCCTTGAAATGCACGTGGCAAACCCGTTCGATGTGCTTGCGCAACACCTGCAACGGCTCGCCGCCGCCCATGTAGCAGTGGCCCGAATCGAACAGCAGGCCGACTTCGCTGCCGGTCAATGCCATCAGTTTGTCGATGTCCGCCGGGGATTCGACATAGGCACCCATGTGGTGGTGGTACGCCAGACGCACGCCTTGAGACAGAGTGAAACGCGCCAGTTCGGTGAGTTTGTCAGCGTATTCCTGCCAGGCTTGCTCGGTGTGGAAACGCGGGCGTTCGACCAAGGGAATGCGCTGGCCTTGAATGGAGTCGGCGACTTCGCCATAGACCAGCACCTTGGCGCCGTTCTTCGCCAGCAGCTCGACATGGCTGCCGATGGCGTCGATTTCCTCGGCCACGGAGCGGCGGGCCAGACGGCTGGAATACCAACCGGAGACCAGCGCCAGATCGTAGGGCCGCAGCACGTCGCCGACGCCTTTGGCATCTTTGGGGAATTTGCCGTTGAGTTCGAAGCCTTCGTAGCCGATTTCCTTGCCTTCGCTCAGGGCGGTGCTCAACGGCGTCTCGCCACCGAGGGACGGCAAGTCGTCGTTGCTCCAGGAGATCGGGTTGATGCCAATTCGGATAGCGGGCATGGCTGCACCTTTTATTGTTTTACATAACCAGTAAGAGCGACACAAAACCCTGTGGGAGTGGCGGTGCGACGATTCGACTTGCCCGCGATAGCGATCTAGCTGTCACATTTATGTTGAATGTGCCGCCGTCATCGCGGGCAAGCCCGCTCCCACAGGTATTGCGGTGTTCCATCAGGCCCGGGCCGTGCGCCAGGCGTCGATCAGTTCGACGAACGTGCCCTGCACCTGGCGGATCAGCGTTTCGTCGTCGATTTCACCGGCCATCCACGCGCGGCTCGGTTCCTGGAAAATCGTCCGGCCCACGGCAAAACCTCGGCAGGTCTGGCTCTGGCTGGCTTGCTGAAACCCTTCGGCCAACGCCGCCGCCGGCGCATTCAAACCCAACAGCACGACACCACGGCAATACGGATCACGTTCCTGAATCAGTTCGTCGAGTTGTTTCCATTCCTCAGCACTTTGCGCTTCGATCTTCCACCACGCCGGGTAGATGCCCAGGTTGTAGAGGCGTTTGAGGGCGCGATACAGCACGTCCGGATGGGTTGACGGGTGATCCTTGGGCGGAATGATCTCCAGCAGCAGTTCATGACCGCTGACCTGGGAGGCCTGATACAAGCCCTTGATCTGCGCTTCCTGCTCCAAGCGCAGCAACGGCTCATCGTCGGGATGGAATTGCACCAGGCATTTGATGATCTGTTCTTGCGGCCAGGCGATCAGGTTGCTGCCGATCGAGCGCCCGTGTTCGAACGCCAATGGCCGCGAGCCTTGTACCTCCACCGGTCGTGCCACCCACCAGCCGCGACCGGTGGCGGCGTTCAGCGAGTCCTGGCCGAAACGTTGATCGGCCAGCAAGCCGACATCGGCGTCGACACCCTGCTCACGCAAATCCGCTTCGACCCGCTCCACCGCTTTGATAAAGAGTTGTTTGAGTTCGCCGATAGCGCTCAGGTCGCGCCCGCCCTTGTGGGCCAGCTCCACCAGTTGCCCGCGATGATCGAAGGCAAAGATGAACAGTTGCTTCCACTGTTTGCGCGGCACACTGACCTGATGCAGACGCTGCAACACCGCGTCCTGATCCGGCCGGGTGATCGGCACCGGGCTGTTGAACAGGTAATCGAGTTCGGCGCGGGTCGGCATCGCCGGGGCGCAGGCATGGCGTGACACCACCAGACCGCCGCAGGCATTGGCCAACTGGCAGCAGCGTTCGTCGCTGGCGTCCTCCAGCCAACCGCTGAGGAAACCCGACATGAAGGCATCGCCGGCCCCCAGCACATTCAACACTTCGACGCGCACGCCGGGATAGATCGCGCCGTCTTCGAGACGCGCCGGGATCACCCCGTGGATCACCGTGCAACCTTGCGGGCCGAGCTTGACCACCAACGTTGCCGCGCTCAGGCGCCGGACATTACGCAGCGCGGTGAGCAAATCCTCGGAGCCGCCGGCGATCAGGAATTCTTCTTCAGTGCCGACGATCAGGTCGAAACGCGGGAGGATTTTCTGCACGTGCTGGCTGACGTTCTGGTCGGCGACGAAGCGGGTTTCACCGTCCGCCTTGCCGGCCAGCCCCCAGAGTACCGGTCGATAATCGATGTCCAGCACCCGTTTGACGTTGTGCTTCTCGGCGTAGTCCAGCGCCTGAATGCTCGCCTTGTAGACGCCGTCGGTGGAGAAATGGGTGCCGGTGATCAGCAAGGCTTTGCTGGAAGCGATAAAGGCTTCGCTGATGTCTTCAGCCCGCAGCGCCATGTCGGCGCAGTTTTCGCGGTAGAACACCAAGGGAAAGGTTTCGCGGTCCTTGAGGCCCAGCAGGACCATGGCGGTCAGGCGTTCCGGATCGATCTTGATACCGCTGACGTCACAGCCTTCGCGGGTCAGCGATTCAACCAGGAAGCGACCCATGTGGTCGTCCCCTACCCGGCTCAGCATCGCCGACTTCAAACCCAGCCGAGCGGTGCCGAAGGCGATGTTGGCGGACGAACCGCCGAGGTATTTGGCGAAGCTGCTCACATCCTCCAGCCGCGCTCCGACTTGCTGCGCATAGAGGTCGACGCCAAGGCGCCCCAGGCAAATCAGATCCAATTGACGCCCACTGGCAAAACGAGTCTGGCCCATGCTGGCTCCTGTTATTTTTATCAGCCTGCGTTCGGGGCGATGCAGGCGCCGAACACTCTTGGTGGATGCAGACTAAAACGTCCGGGGCCGGACAATCAATAATTATTCTAATTATTTTTACATGGAATATTTTTTCCAATAAGCTTTTGCACAAGCGTTCCAGACACCGTGCATCGTTTCAGCAGACCCCACGCCGGGCGCAAGCTCAAGATTTTATTCCGGCCTACCCTGTAGACTGCGCACAGCCAACCTATTGTCAGGGGATGACGCTATCCGTCATCTCTATAAGAACAAGCCAGAAGGATTTCTTATGTCCCGCACCGATCAGCCGGCTCCGACCGAGAGCACGCCCGACAGCGATCTCGCCAGCCCCCCGATCAATGCCGAGCGTCTGTTGCAGCTGATCACCAACGAATACGAAAGCCTGCCGCGCCAGCTCAAACGCATCGCCAGCTACATGAGCCAGCAGAGCGACCGGATCATGGTCGACCGCATCAGCGACATCGCCCGCGAATGCGAAGTGCACCCGTCGGCCATCGTGCGGTTTTCCCAGCGCTTCGGGTTCAGCGGGTTCAGCGAAATGCAGGCGCTGTTCCGCGAGGCCTACACCCACAAAACCACGCCGGTGCAGAACTACCAGCAACGCATCCGCAGCATGATCGCCAACAAGTCCCAGAAGGCCAGTGGCGGCGACCTGGCACGCGAATGCATCAACGCCACCCTGTCGGGTATCGAACGGTTGGGGCTGGAACTCGATGACCAGGCCTTCGACAAGGCCGTGGATCTGGTGGTGAATGCCGACAACATCTACGTGGTCGGGGTGCGCCGCTCGTTCGCGGTGGCCGATTACCTGGTTTACAACCTGCAACACACCAACAAGCGCATCCACCTGGTGTCGGGCCTCGGTGGCAGTTACCGCGAGCAGATGCGCAGCGTGCGCGCCAATGACCTGGTAATCGCCATCAGCTTCACGCCCTACGGCAAGGAAACCCAGCACTGCCTGCGCATTGCCCAGCACCATCAGGCGAAAACCCTGATCATCACCGACAGCAACCTCTCGCCGCTGGCCAAACGCGCCAACACCGTGCTGCTGGTCAACGAAGGCAGCTCGTTCGCCTTCCGCTCGTTGAGCGCGACCTTGTGCCTGTGCCAGGCGCTGTTCATTGCCGTGGCTTATCGACTGGAATTGAAGGTCGATGAGATTCATGAGCAGGCAGGCTTTGAGGATTAGCCTTCGAGGATGAACAATAGGCCTGAGGATGAGCGCGAAACCGTTTGCAGGTCGCTGAACCTCGGCTAAGGTTGTCCATCCCCAAGGACCGTCTGTAAGGAGAGGCTCAATGAAACTGATTGGCATGCTGGATTCGCCCTACGTGCGGCGCGTCGCCATTTGCGCCAAATGCCTGGGCATCCCGCTGGAACACGAGTCGGTTTCGGTGTTCAGAAACTTCGAGCAGTTCCAGCAGATCAACCCGGTGGTGAAGGCCCCGACGCTGGTACTGGATGACGGCGAAGTGTTGATGGATTCGACGCTGATCATCGACTACCTGGAGGCCCTGGCCGCGCCGGGTAAAAGCCTGATAGCCAACGATCCGGATCAACGATTGCGCTCGCTGCGATTGATCGGCCTGGCGTTGGCGGCGTGTGAGAAGTCGGTGCAGCTTTACTACGAACGTAGCCTGCGACCAGCGGAGATTCAGTACGGGCCTTGGGTGGAACGGGTCGAGGGGCAATTGGCGGCGGCGTATTCGGCGCTGGAGCGGGAACTGGAAAAACAGCCGCTGAAGACCGACGGCTCGATCACGCAAGACGGGATTACCCTGGCGGTAGCCTGGAGCTTTACCAACCTGGTGGTGCCGGATCAGGTGGAGGCCACGCAGTTTCCGCTGATCGATGCGTTCACGGCGTATGCCGAGGGGCTTGAGGTGTTTGTCGGTACGCCGATCGACTAGGCAGTACGCAGTAAGCCGAAACACTGCAAATCCCTGTGGGAGCGAGCCTGCTCGCGATAGCGATGGGTCAGCCAACATTGATGCTGAATGTACCGCCGCCATCGCGAGCAGGCTCGCTCCCACAGGTTGCGCACCTTAACTGTCTGATATTGGAGTCTGGCCGATTACTACTTGGCCAACTCCATAATCATCCGCGACAACAGATAAATCCGCGGCGCCACGCTCTCGACCTCGGCGTACTCTTCAGGCGTATGGATATTCCCCCCGACAATCCCGAACCCGTCCAGCGTCGGCGTGCCTACACCGGCCGAGAGGCTGGCATCCGCTGCCCCACCACTGCCTTCCTCCGTCAATTTACGGCCAATTTCGCCGTAAATCCCCTGGGCCATGGCCATCAAGCGATCCGACTCTGCGGTGTGCGGCATCGGCGGCAATCCGCGCTTGAGGGTGGTGGTGACTTCCGTATCGGCAATCAGTTTGTCCTTCGAAACCCGCGCCAGGTCCTTTTCGATCCGGTCGAATTCTTCCGGTACCACTGCTCGCACATCAGCCTTGGCCGTGGCTTGGTCCGGAATCACGTTAGTGCGGTCGCCAGCCTTGAGCACGGTGAAGTTGATGGTGGTTTTCTTCTGCGCGTCCCACAGTTTGCCGAGTTGCAGTATCTGGTGCGCGGCCTCCATCGCGGCGTTGCGCCCCAATTGCGGCGCAACCCCTGCGTGAGCCGCCTTGCCTTTGACCTCGACCACCGCGGTGGCGCGGCCTTTGCGCCATACCACCAGGCCATCGGCCGGGCGCCCCGGTTCGAGGTTGAGGGTCACGTCGTGGGCCTTGGTGGTGTTCTTGATCAGGTCGGTGGCGACGCCCGAGCCGGTTTCTTCGCTGGCGTCGAGCAGGAAGGTGATCTGCGCGTAATCCTTGAAGTCGAGGTTCTTGAGGACTTTCAGCGCGTAGATCCCGGCGACGATACCACCCTTGTCATCCATCACACCCGCCCCATAGGCGCGGCCGTCCTTGATGTGGAACGGGCGCTCAGCGGCCGAGCCTTCCTTGAACACGGTGTCCATGTGCGCCATCAGCAGGATTTTCGCCTTGCCGGTGCCTTTGAGGGTGGCGAGCACATGGTTGCTCTCGTCCGGGGTGTTGGGCACGAGTTCAATGCTGGCGCCAAGCTTCTTCAACTCGTCGATGACGATGTCACTCACCTGGGTCAAACCCGGTTCATAACTGGAGCCGGAGTCGATGTTCACCAACTGCTCCAGCAGTTTCAGGGCTTCACCCTTGTACTGTTCGGCATCGGCGAGGACTTGTTTGTGGGGGTCGGCGAAGGCTGCGGGGGAGAAGGCGCTGAGGGCGAGGGTCAGGCCGAGGCTGGTGGCCAGGAGGGAACGAGGGAGCTTGAACGTCATGAATCGATCCTTGTTTCGTGTCGGTTTCCTGAAACCCTGCCTGACTGCGCCGCAAGGCTCCATACACAATACGACACACACAAACCTGATTAGTCACAGTTCCAATGTGTGGGCTTGCTCGCGAAGGCGGCGGCACATTCAATACGGATGTGACTGACACACCGCTTTCGCGAGCAAGCCCGCACAGGGGATGTGTGGTGATTGGGCTACACCGAATCGAGCAACGCCTTACGCGGCTTGCCGTCGCCATGGCAAATGACGCGGTTGCGGCCGGTGGACTTGGCTTCGTAGAGCGCCTGGTCGGCGTCGTTGAGCCATAGGATCGCATCGTCGTGGGCCGGGTTGAAGGCCGTCAGGCCGATGCTCAGACTGACTTTCAGCGCCGGGTTCTGCTCGTAACCCAACGTGGAAAAACGATCACGAAGTGCATCCATCGCCACCGCGGCGCGGTCCAGCGGCAGGTCAGGCTGTCGGTGCGGCTCAGGGCCAACAACTCGCGCTTGTGTCGGCCGAGGGTATGGGCCTGACGGAAACAGATCCAGCCCAGGGTCATCGGATAAATCGACAGCAAAGGCAAACAGGCGTACAGCTGAAACGGACTGGTCTGCGGGACAAAAGCCGGCATGAACACCAGCAACCCGAGGCCTATCCCGAGCATTTGCGCGACGGCGCCCACCAACAGAAAACGCAAACCGCCGATGGCCACGTTGTGCATCGCCATCATCGACAGCGTTGCCGCGCTGGGCAGCGGATTGAACCGCATGGCCGCCACCCAGAAACCGCCGAGAAACGCGTCCACCAAGATGTTGCGATGTTCGACGTGGAGAGGAACGTTCGCCCGACGCGCCCATTGATAAGCCACATGCGGCCAGAGCAGCCCGTTGAGCAGCATCACCACCCAGACCCATGGCGCCGGGTCGAGTGGATACATCCCTGCGCCGACGCACAATAATCCAAGGGCCAGACCCAGGATTCGCGATCCATAAAGCCTCCTGGCCAGTGAAAGTCCCTTTCCTCCCTTTTTTTCCATAGAGGCCTCTGTACCACTGAACGGAGCCTGGCAACACGCGGGATTGAAAGTGTGTTTGAAGTCTATCAGGGCACCGGCAAATAGCCATCACCGGCTGGCGGTCTGAATAGCGTGGGCTCGCCATGAGCTGAGTGCCCACTGTTTGGTCTATACATGAAGGGAGGGATCGATAAACAACGATGAGGAGGTCCATGCAAAGTCCTGCCGACCACATTCTGTCCTGATCATTGCAAGGAATCGCCTGATGCTTTTGTTGGTTGTCGTTATCGCAGTCTTCGTGGCCTGGAGCTGGTTGAGTTACCCGGCCATCGGTTACTGGCTCTATGACTTGAACATGGCGCTGGAGGCCCGGCTGTATCGGTTGCACAAGATCGTCGTGCCGATCACCGAAATGACCGTCTCGACCTGGCAAGGCGGGCCTTACGAAGCCTCCAGCAGTGTGCTGATGCTGCATGGCTACAGCGCCGACAAGAACGTCTGGCTGCGCTTTGCCCGGCATTTTGTCGACGACTACCGGGTGATCATTCCCGACCTCGCCGGCCATGGCGAAACCGGCTTCAAGGCCGGCGGCGGTTATGACATTCCGGTTCAGGCCAAGCGGCTGATCCAGTTGCTCGATGTCTGCGGGGTCGAGAAAGTGCATGTGATCGGCAACTCCATGGGCGGTTACATCGCGGCCTGGCTGGCGGCCAATTATCCAGAGCGCATTGTCTCGCTGGCGTTGCTCGACCCGGCCGGCGTCACCGCCCCGGAGCCCAGCGACATGGAGCGACACCTGGCTCGCGGCCACAACCCGTTCTTGATTCATTCCCGTGAAGAGTTCCAGAGCTTCTACGCCATGACCATGGCCTCCCCGCCATGGGTGCCAGGGATCGTGCTGGACGCCGTCGCCCAGCGCTATGAACAGCAGCGCGACGAACTGGAAGAAATCTTCAGGGACTTCCACGCCAGCCCGCCGATGGAGCCGAAACTGCCCGACATCAAATGCCCGGCGCTGCTCCTGTGGGGGCGCAAGGACCGCTTGATCGACGTCAGCAGCGTGCCGGTCTGGAGCAAGGGCATCGCCGATCTGCAGGTGGAAATCTGGGACGGTGTCGGCCATATGCCGATGGTTGAACAGCCGGCCAACACGGCGCGGTTGTACCGGGAGTTTTTGGGAAGGAAAAACTGATGAGATCCCCTGTGGCCAGAGGGCTTGCGCAACTCATGTGGGAGCGGGCTTGCTCGCGAAGACGGCGGCACATCCAGCCTTGATGTCGACAGACGCACCGCCTTCGCGAGCAAGCCCGCTCCCACAGGTTTCGCACTTTAACCCACCGGCATTGAAGGTTGCCCCCTCGCCACAGAGGTTCGCGAAATGAACGGATCGCGACGATGAACATTCTTTACGACGAACGCATCGACGGTGTTCTGCCCGATGTCGACAAGGCCGCGCTGCTCAAGGCCTTGCAACAGGAGGTGCCAGACCTGGACATCCTCTGGCGCGAAGAAGAGCTCAAACCCTACGAATGCGACGGTCTCTCGGCCTATCGCACCACGCCGATGCTGGTGGCCCTGCCCCGACATCTGCAACAGGTGCAGGCGCTGCTCAAGCTCTGCCATGCCCGGAATGTGCCGGTGGTGGCGCGTGGGGCCGGCACCGGGTTGTCCGGTGGTGCGCTGCCGCTGGACAAAGGCGTGCTGCTGGTGATGGTGCGGTTCAACGACATCCTGCACATCGACCCTGCCGCCCGCACCGCACGGGTCCAGCCGGGGGTGCGCAACCTGGCGATATCCCAGGCAGCGGCACCGTTCGGTTTGTATTACGCGCCTGATCCGTCCTCGCAAATCGCCTGCTCCATCGGTGGCAACGTCGCGGAAAACGCCGGCGGCGTGCATTGCCTCAAATACGGCCTGACCGTGCACAACCTGCTGAAACTCGAAATACTGACCCTCGAGGGCGAACACCTGACCCTCGGCGCGGATTCGCTGGACGCGCCGGGGTTCGACCTGCTGGCGCTGTTCACCGGGTCCGAAGGCTTGCTGGGGATCATCACCGAAGTCACGGTCAAACTGCTGCCCAAACCCCAGGTCGCCAAAGTCCTGCTGGCCAGTTTCGATTCGGTGGAAAAGGCCGGCCGCGCGGTGGCCGAGATCATCGCCGCCGGGATCATCCCGGGAGGCCTGGAGATGATGGACAACCTGGCGATCCGTGCCGCTGAAGACTTCATCCACGCCGGTTACCCGGTGGACGCCGAGGCGGTCCTGCTGTGCGAACTGGACGGTGTCGAAGCCGATGTCCACGACGACTGCGAACGAGTCCGCGAGGTGCTGCAACAGGCCGGTGCCAGCGAGGTGCGCCAGGCCCGGGATGAGGCCGAGCGCGTGCGGTTCTGGGCCGGGCGCAAGAACGCCTTCCCGGCCATCGGCCGCCTCTCGCCCGATTACTACTGCATGGACGGCACCATCCCCCGCCGCGAACTGCCCGGCGTGCTTCAGGGCATCGCCAATCTGGCGCAAGAATATGGCTTACGGGTGGCCAACGTGTTCCACGCCGGGGACGGCAATATGCACCCGCTGATCCTGTTCGACGCCAACCAGCCGGGCGAACTGGAACGGGCCGAAGCCCTTGGCGGCAAGATCCTCGAACTGTGCGTGAAAGTCGGCGGCAGCATCACCGGCGAGCACGGCGTCGGCCGGGAGAAAATCAATCAGATGTGCGCGCAGTTCAACAGTGACGAGTTGACCCTGTTTCACGCCGTGAAAGCCGCGTTCGACCCAAAGGGTCTGCTCAACCCCGGCAAGAACATCCCGACCCTGCACCGCTGCGCGGAATTCGGCGCGATGCACATCCACGCAGGAGAACTGCCGTTCCCTGAGCTGGAGCGTTTCTGATGCCGGACTTCGATGCCAGTGAAGCCCTGCTGGAGCAGGTCAAACAGGCGCGGGAAAACGTCACGCCGCTGCGCATTCAGGGCGGCAATACCAAGGCGTTTCTCGGCCGTGAAGTGGCCGGAGAAATACTCGACACCCGCGCCCATCGCGGCATCGTCAGGTACGACCCGACGGAACTGGTGATCAGCGTTCGCGCCGGCACGCCGCTCCGCGAGCTGTTTGCCGCACTGGATGCGGCGGGGCAAATGCTGCCCTGCGAGCCACCGTCGTTCGGCGAAGGCGCCACCGTCGGCGGGATGATCGCGGCGGGGTTGTCCGGGCCACGGCGGCCGTGGTCCGGCTCGGTGCGGGATTTTGTCCTCGGTACACGGATGATCAGCGGCCTCGGCACCCACCTGCGCTTTGGCGGCGAAGTGATGAAAAACGTCGCCGGCTACGACCTTTCGCGCCTGATGGTCGGCAGTTATGGCTGCCTCGGCGTGCTGACCGAAGTCTCGCTCAAGGTACTGCCCAAACCCCGGCAATGCCTGAGCATCAGCCTGGGCATCGACTGCGCCCGCGCCTTGGCCAATCTGGCGCAATGGGGCCAGCAACCGTTGCCCATCAGCGCCGCCAGCCATGACGGCCAGCGTTTGTACCTGCGCCTGGAAGGCGGCGAAGGGTCGGTCGCGGCTGCCCATCAACGGCTCGGCGGCGAACCGCTGGATTCCGGTTATTGGGCCGACCTGAACGAACAACGGCTAGACTTTTTCAATGAGGGCCTGCCGCTGTGGCGCTTGTCGTTGCCCAATAACCTCGGGCCTCTGGACATGCCCAGCGAGCAACTGATCGACTGGGGCGGCGCGCAACGCTGGTTGAAATCCGCGGCCGACAATATTCAATCACTGGCCCATGAACTCGGCGGCCACGCCACCTGTTTCAGCCATGGCGTCAGCGACACGCCGTTCCAGCCGCTGGCCCCGGCGCTGCTGCGCTATCACCGGCAACTCAAGGCGCAACTGGACCCGCAAGGGCTGTTCAATCCCGGCCGGATGTACGCGGAGTTCTAGGGGGGCGTTCTCAATGCAAACCAACCTCAGCGAACAGTCCCGGCAACTGCCCCGCGCCGAAGAAGCGGACAAGATTCTGCGCACCTGCGTGCATTGCGGGTTCTGCAACGCGACCTGCCCGACCTATCAACTGCTGGGCGACGAACTGGACGGGCCGCGCGGGCGCATCTACCTGATCAAACAAGTGCTCGAAGGCGCTCCCGCCACGGCCAAAGCCCAGTTGCACCTGGATCGCTGCCTGACCTGCCGCAACTGCGAAACCACCTGCCCGTCCGGGGTGGATTATCACAACCTGCTGGACATTGGCCGCGCCGTGATCGATCAAGCGGTGCCGCGCCCGGCCGGTCAGCGGCTGCTGCGTCAGGGGCTGCGGGCAATGGCGCCGAATCCATATCTGTTCAGGACCTTGCTGCAAATCGGCGCCACATTCCGGCCGTTGCTGCCACGGGGCGTCGAGGCGAAGTTGCCCCACGACCTCCCCGCCACAGGGGAGCGCCCTGCCCCTCGGCATGCTCGCCGGGTGTTGATGCTCGAAGGCTGCGTGCAACCCGGCCTCTCGCCGAACACCAATGCTGCGACGGCGCGGGTGCTGGATCGGTTGGGGGTCAGCGTGATTCCGGCACCTGAAGCGGGGTGCTGCGGCGCGCTGGACTATCACCTCGACGCCCAAGCCATGGGCCTGGACCGCGCCCGACGCAACATCGACGCCTGGTGGCCGCACCTGGAAAACGGTGCCGAAGCCATCGTGCAAACCGCCAGCGGCTGTGGCGCATTCATCAAGGATTACGGGCATTTGCTGGAGCGCGATCCGGTCTATGCGGCCAAGGCCCGGCGGGTCAGTGAACTGGCGCTGGATCTGGTGCAAGTGCTGGCCGATGAGCCTTTGGAACAGGTCTGCGCCGCCACCGACCGACGGATCGCCTTCCACTGCCCCTGCACCTTGCAGCACGCACAGAAACTCGGTGGCGCAGTCGAGGCGGTTCTGACCCGGCTGGGCTTCAATCTCACGGCAGTGCCCGACAGTCATTTGTGTTGCGGCTCGGCGGGCACCTATTCGATCACCCAACCGGAACTGGCCCGGCAACTGCGCGACAACAAACTCAACGCTCTGGAAAGCGGCCACCCCGAAATCATCGCCACCGCCAACATCGGCTGCCAGAGCCACCTCAACAGCGCCGGACGAACGCCGGTCAGGCACTGGATCGAATTGGTGGATCAAGTGCTGCGTTGACCGAACAGCCCAAGTGGCAAGAACAGTCCTTGGCAGAATGAGGTTCGTCAGAAACTTCGTTTGTCGGCGCCGCCGAAGGCTGCGATCTTTTCCGGCATCCGTTATGTCACTGCGCCAGGAATTTTTTCATGAGCCTCCCGAACTTCGTCAGCCCCGACCTGATCCGCCAACGCTTCTCCAAAGCGATGTCCGACATGTACCGCGAAGAAGTGCCGCTGTACGGCGCGCTGATGGAACTGGTGGAACAGACCAACCGCCACGTGCTGGACAGCGACCCGCAAATCGCCCGACAGCTGCACAGCACCGGTGAAATCCAGCGGCTGGACCTGGAGCGCCACGGTGCGATCCGCGTCGGCACCGCCGCCGAACAGGCGACCCTCGCCCGCCTGTTCGCGGTGATGGGCATGCAACCGGTGGGCTATTACGACCTGACCCCGGCCGGCGTGCCGGTGCATTCCACCGCGTTCCGTGCCGCGCATGAGGCGGCGTTGCAGGTCAGTCCGTTCCGGGTGTTCACCTCGCTGCTGCGCCTGGAACTGATCGAAGACGCCGAATTGCGGGCCTTTGCCCAGTCGGTGCTGGACTCGCGTTCGATCTTCACCCCGGCGGCATTGACCCTCATCGAACGCGCTGAAACCCAGGGCGGCCTGAGCGAATACGAGGCGCAGGATTTCGTCGCGCAGGCGCTGGAAACCTTCCGCTGGCACCACAGCGCCACCGTCACCGCCGAGCAATACCAACGACTCAGCGCCCAGCATCGACTGATCGCCGACGTGGTGGCGTTCAAGGGCCCGCACATCAACCACCTGACACCACGCACCCTGGACATCGACATCGTCCAGGCGCAAATGCCCGCCCACGGCATCACCCCCAAAGCGGTGATCGAAGGCCCGCCCCGCCGCCAATGCCCAATCCTGCTGCGTCAAACCAGCTTCAAGGCACTGGACGAGCCGATTGCTTTTACCGATCAAGCCGAGATACGTGGCAGCCACAGCGCCCGTTTCGGTGAAATCGAGCAACGCGGCGCGGCGCTCACCCCCAAAGGCCGGGCGCTTTACGACCGTTTGCTCAACGCTGCCCGGGACGAACTCAAGGAGTTCCCCAACGAGGCCAATGCTGCACGCTACAACGCACTAATGACGCAGCACTTTGGTGAATTTCCTGACACCGTCGAGGAGATGCGCCAACAGGAACTGGCGTACTTTCGCTATTTCGTGACGGAAAAAAGCCTGGCGGCGAATGGGCTGAAAGGCGCGTCGCTGGAGGATTTGCTCCGTGACGGGTATGTGCGGGTTGAACCGCTGGTGTACGAAGACTTTCTGCCGGTCAGCGCGGCGGGGATTTTTCAGTCGAACCTGGGGGATGCGGCGCAAGCCCACTATGGCGTGCATTCCAACCAGCAAGCGTTCGAAAAAGCCTTGGGGCGTGCGACGATTGATGAGCTGGGGCTGTATGCCGAGACGCAGCGGCGGTCGATTGAGGAATGTTTTGCGGCGTTGGGATTGCCGAATCTGAATTGACCCAAAGAGTTCTCAGTCAAACACACTTTGTGGCGAGGGAGCTTGCTCCCGCTTGAGTGCGTAGCACTCACAAAGTCTCCGCTCGTACGCAGAATTTTGGGGCCGCTACGCAACCCAGCGCGAGCAAGCTCGCTCGCTCGCCACATAAAATTCGACCCGCTGGCTATCTGGGCTTACCCCAGCTTCGCCAACAGCGCCTTGGAGTAAAGGGCAGCGCTGTTCGTTGCGCCCATTGTCCGAATGATGGCTCATAGCCTTGATGCGCAAGAAGTTGCGCAGTCGTTTCCCAAAAACGCCCTCTAAAAGCGCTACAGGCCTTGTAAACAAAGCCCTCCAGCCAAGTGCGCAAGAAGTTGCGCACCACTGCGCAACTTCTTGCGCACTTTTTCAGGTGATCCTTGCCGAAAATCCTTTCAGCGCTCTAAAAACATCCTCAACTACCTGATTTATATAGACTTAATCATTTCTGGCACGATCCTTGATAACTGTCAGGCACCCACCGGGCGATACCGCCTCCCGGGCACCCTAACTTTTAGCAAGGAGCACATCCATGGCAACACCAGCGTACATGTCGGTTACCGGCGAAAAACAAGGCCTGATCACTGCCGGCGCGTTCACCGCCGACTCCGTTGGCAACACCTATCAGGAAGGTCACGAAGACCAGGTCATGGTTCAGGCTTTCAGCCACGACGTGATCATTCCGCGTGACCCACAGTCCGGCCAACCGACCGGTCAGCGTGTACACAAGCCAGTCGTGATCACCAAGGTCTACGACAAGTCTTCGCCACTGCTGCAAGCGGCGCTGACCTCCGGCGAGCGCATGAGCGAAATCGTTATCCAGTGGTACCGCACTTCGGCTCAAGGTACCCAAGAGCACTACTACACCACCAAACTGGAAGACGCGATCATCGTCGCCATCAACAACAAAATGCACAACTGCCAGGATCCGTCGAACTCGCACTTCACGCACCTGGAAGAAGTGCAATTCACCTACCGCAAAATCACCTGGACCCACGAAGTATCCGGTACTTCGGGTTCCGATGACTGGCGTGTTCCAGTCGCTTAATCGCGGCTGACGGTTCCAAACATCGGCCAGCTCTGCTGGTCGATGTCATTTGCGCCTTCCAGGAATTTTCGCGTCCGCAAGCGCCCATTTGGGGGCAGGCGTGCGCCGCAGCACTGCACGAGGAACAAGGGATGTTCGCGCCGGCCAATCAAACCCACTTTGCCCTGACCGTCGAAGGTCTGGAAAACGATCTCCAGGTCCTTGCCCTGCAAGGTCGGGAAGCCATCAGCCAACCTTTTGTGTTTGAGGTGGAGCTGGTCAGTGAGCAGCCGTCCCTGGACCTCGAAACGCTATTGCACAAACCGGCCTTCTTGCAGCTCTCGCCTGATGGTAGCGGCATTCATGGCCAGATCTATCGCGCCGCCCAGGGCGATTCAGGCAAACGCCTGACCCGCTACGCCGTGACCCTGCGCCCGCAGCTGTCTTACCTGGCGCACCGCATCAACCAACGCATCTTCCAGAACCTCACCGTGCCGAAAATCATCGGTATGGTCCTCGAAGAGCATGGCATCCAGAGCAATGCCTACGCATTCAAAGTCGGGGCGATCTATCCCGAGCGCATTTACTGCGTTCAGTACGATGAATCGGACCTGCAATTCATCCAGCGCCTGTGCGAGGAAGAAGGTATCCACTACCACTTCCAGCACAGCGCCACGGCCCACAAGCTGGTGTTCGGCGATGACCAGACGGTATTCCCGAAACTCGCGCCCGTGGCCTACCAGCAAGACTCCGGCATGGTCGCCAACGACCCGGTGATCAAGCGCTTCGACCTGCGCCTGGAAACCCGCACCAGCCGCACCACCCGCCGCGACTACGACTTCGAAAAACCGCGCCTGACGCTGGAAAGCGAAAACCGTGGCGACGCCCTGCCCGACCTCGAAGACTACGACTACCCCGGCCGCTTCATCGACCGCGAGCGCGGCAAGCACCTGGCCAAACGCGCCCTCGAGCGTCACCGCAGCGACTTCCAGTTGGCCGAAGGCCGAAGCGATCAGCCGTTGCTGGTCAGCGGCCATTTCCTGGCCCTGACCCAACACCCCAAGGCCAAGTGGAACGACCTGTGGCTGCTGACCGAAATCCTCCACGAAGGAAAACAGCCGCAAGTGCTGGAAGAGTCGGTCACCAGCAACACGACTAACCTCAAGGACGATTTCCACCAGGGCTACCGCAACCGCTTCCAGGCCACCCCTTGGGATGTGCCGAACCGCCCGCCGCTGAACCACCCCAAGCCACGCATCCTCGGCAGCCAGAGCGCCGTGGTCACCGGGCCAAAAGGTGAAGAGATCCACTGCGACCAATACGGCCGCGTCAAAGTGCAATTCCATTGGGACCGCGAAGGCCAAGCCGACGACAAGACCAGCTGCTGGCTGCGCGTCTCCTCCGCCTGGGCCGGCGCCCACTACGGCGGCATCGCCATTCCGCGCATCGGCATGGAAGTGCTGGTCAGTTTCCTGGAGGGCGACCCCGACCAACCGCTGATCAGCGGCTGCCTGTACCACAAGGAAAACGTCGTCCCGTACGCCCTGCCAGCGAACAAGACCCGCAGCACCTTCAAAACCATGAGTTCCCCCGGCGGCGGCGGTTACAACGAACTGCGCATCGAAGACAAAAAGGGCCAGGAACAGATCTTCCTGCACGCCCAGCGCGACTGGGATGAAAACGTCGAGCACGACCAGAAAATCCGCGTCGGCAACGAACGCCACGACACCGTCGAGCAAAACAGCTACAGCGAATTCAAGGCCGAAGAACACCACACCGTCCACAAAGACCGCAAAGTCGAAACCCGCGCCAACGACCACCTGACCGTGGGCGTCAACCAGCACATCAAGGTCGGCACCGGCCAGTTCATCGAAGCCGGCCAGGAAATCCACCTGAGCAGCGGCATGAAAGTCGTGCTCGAAGCCGGCAGTGAACTGACCCTGATTGGTGGTGGAAGCTTCATCAAGATTGATGCAAGCGGCGTGACCATGAGTGGGCCGGTGATCAACATGAACTCCGGCGGCGGGCCGGGTAGTGGGACGGGGGCGGCGCCATTGTTGCCGGGGCCGCTGAAACAGGCGGATGCGGATAAGGCGGGGGCGGTGCTGACCCCGGCGCAGATTAATACGCTGAAGCGCAATGCGCCGTTCTGTGAAGAGTGCGAAAAATGCAAGGCAGGTGCTTGTGCGATCTGATCTGTTGACTCCACAGGCGTGGTTGGCTGAACGGCCGTTGCAGACGGGTGAGCGGTTGTACTTGATCGTCAGCGCGGCAAGTGATGCCGAGCCACTCAAGGCCTTCTACCAGCAAGAGATGGCGCCGGAATTGATCCCAATCTGGAAGGGCACGCCCTATGCCGATTGGCAGCCCGTCATGCCCTACCTCGCCGAGTTGAAACCCAATATCGGTTTTCTGCAGTGGATTGCCGACACCGACGCCCAGGATTGGGGTTGGCTGGCGGTGTCCACCAGTACGTCGGATGTGGTGTTCGAGCACCTTCGCAGCCTGACTCAGGTTCGCATGCCCGATGGGACCGAAGTGTTTTTCCGGTTCTGGGACGGTCGGCATATTTACCCGATTCTTGAGGGATTGGGTGAGGCGGCGGGTGAGGTTTTGTCGGTGTTTGATCGGTACCTGATTAACGGGCAGAGCCTGGAAGTAGGGCCGAGGGCCGTACCGCCAGCGAAGGAATGGCCGTGGTGGGAGGTGCCGCAGAAGTTGCTCGACGCGCTGGCGGAAAAAGACCACACCACCGTCGTCGACAACCTGATGCAGTGGCTGGGAGAGGACTGCCCGGAACTGTTCTTCGCCTTCCCCGAAAGTAACTTGCGCCATAAGGTCGAGCGCTTCGTCCGCCAACAACCCAATACAGAAGATTTGGCAGAGCGTCTTGCTGCTCAGCTGACAAAGGAAGTCACGTCATGAATACCCCGATTGGTACCTTGGTCCTGCGCGTACTGGACGCCAAAACCCCTGACGTGAACCTGATTCTCAAAGACTTCAAAAATTGCCTGAGCGATTACAAGGAGTGGGCGGACGGTTTCCTGACTGGTTGGGCACTAGATGTCGACCAGACCTTCAAAGTCGGAAATGAAGTCAGCGTGACCAAACGCAAGACCAAAACCGGCAAGGTCGAGACTTACGCGACCTGCCCTCTGGCGGGCGACTTCACGCTGATCCACATGTTCGAGTCGGCGCGCTTCGTACCGATCGGCAATACGCCAGTGAAACTGGAACCCGTCACCAAAGGCACTTTCTACGACGACGTCACCGGACCTGTTATTGAAACAACGATCGGCCCGAGCGGCATCAAAGTGATCGACGGCTGCAAGAAAGGCCAGATGTACCGCATCACTTTTTTCCCGAACGTATCCCAAAGCAATGTCAAAGCGCTGTACGACTCCTACCAGGGTGTGATCGGCAATCTAAATGGCTGGTTGCAAAGTGAATGGTCGAGCAAGTTCCAGCCACAGTGGGCCAGCTACTCGGCTGCTGACCGCGCGGGTCGGTCTGTCATTCTGTTGAAACGAGCGATGGATGGTCTGGAGAAGGCCCTACTCAGGCTGTGGGACGACATCAAAAGCCTGTTCGAATTGCTCGCGAACCCTAAGATTAAGGAAAATCTTAAAAAGCTCCGCCAATACCTGTCGGACGCTGAGATCGACAAGCTCTATGCCGCGTCCAAGGAATCCATTGCGTCAGGTCTGTTGATTCTCAGTGACGAACCATTGATGTTCATCTACATCTCGGCGATTGTGGCGTGGGTCGGCATGCTGCCGCCGCAAGTCATCGTTGACGTGGTGACGGCCATTGCGGCGGAATTCCTGATCAACGTGGTGCTGGGTATTTGCCTCACTGGCGGTGCCGGAATCGCGGTGCGGGTGGGGACCAGAACCCTGTCCACGGTCAAATCCGGTACGGCGATCAAGTACCTCGAAGAGCTGGCCGCGAAACTGACGACCCTGAGCGGCAAGCACAGCCTGCCAGCGCACGCCGAAGTGTCGAAGCCGTTGATTGCCAGTGCCAATAATGTGCCGATGAAGCCGGCCAAAACAGCGGCGATCAAAATCGACGAGGCTGCCGCCAACGGTTCTAAAAGCCAGGTGCCGAAAACTACGGATACACCGAAGCAGGAAGTGAAAGACGCTTCTTCGTTTCCGCGTGGCAAGAAAGAAAAACAGACCACCCTCGCACCCAAGGAAAAGGTCGACGACGCTTCTACTCAGTCGAAAACGCCTGACGACAAAAGCGCCGCCTGCGCCAAGAAAACCTGCACCAATGGTTGCCCGGTATCGATGGTCACTGGCGAAGAGCTGCTGACCCTGACCGACGGCGAACTTGGCGGTTTGCTACCTTTCAGCTGGACGCGCCTCTATCGCACCAGCGCCGCAGAAATCGATTGCGGTCTCGGCTACGGCTGGAGTCACGCCCTCGCGCAACGCGTCGACATCAACGACGACGAAGTGATCTGGACCGACCACGAAAACCGCGTCACCACGTTCCCGCTCCCAAGTGTGCAGCGCCCGGCGATCACCAACAGCCTGTCGGAAGCGGCGATCTTCATCGGTGACGATCCGTCCGAACTGATCCTCACCCAAGCTGGCGAACGCAAGCAGTTCTACCACTTCCGCTACAACAGCAAAGGCGCGACGCTGATCGCCATCAGCGACAATTACGACAACCGCCTGTACATCACTCGTGACATTCACGGGCGAATCAAACGCGTCGATAACGGCGCCGGTCGCGCCCTCCTCGTGCGTTATGACCGCAAACACATCGTCGCCATCGACTATCAGCAGTTCAGCCCGGCGGACAACCTGGAAGATGCCTGGAGCACTGTTCAGAACCTGGTCACCTACGGCTACGACGCCCAGCACCGCCTGATCGAAGCCAAAAACGCCGCCGGTGAAGCCGAACATTACGCCTACAACGAACAAAACGTCATTCTCGAGCGCCAACTGGCCGGTGGCGCCAGTTTCTACTGGGAATGGGAAAAAGAAGGCAAGTCGGCACGCTGCATCCATCACTGGGCCAGTTTCTCGCAGATGGACGCGCACTACGCCTGGGATGACAAGGGCAGCGTCACGGTTACTAACGCTGACGGCAGCGAAGAGGTCTACACCCACGATGATCAGGCTCGACTGGTCGCCAAAGTTGACCCGGACGGAGCCGAACACCTGAAGGCCTATGACGACAAGGGCCGCCTGATCGCTGAAAAAGACCCACTCGGCGCGGTCACCGAATACCAGTACAACGAAGCCGGCCGAATGGTTGCGGTGATTCCGCCGGAAGATGCTCCCACCACTTACGAGTACTACCGTGGTTTTGTCCGTGTGGTGAACCGTGGCCCGGCAAAGTGGACATACTGGCGTAACGATCAGGGCGACATCACCGAACAAGTCGACCCGGACGGCAACTCGACCCACTACAGCTACAATCGCCAGGGCCGTCTGCTGGAAATCCGTCACCCCGACGGCAGCCGCCATCAACTGGGCTGGAACAACCTTGGCCAGCTGCTCGAGGAACAACTACCGGACGGCGGCCAGCGCAAATATCGCTACGACGCCTTGGGTCGGCAGATCACCCGTCAGGACGAAAGCGGCGCCATCACTCAATACCAATGGGACGCCGCCAACCGCCTCGCGCAAATCACCCTGCCCGGCGGCGCTACCCGTGCCTTCACCTACAACGCCTACGGCAAAGTCACTGCCGAACGCGATGAACTCGGCCGCGTCACCCGCTACGAATATGCCGACAATCTGCACTTGGTCAGCCGTCGAATCAACCCAGACGGCAGCCAGTTGCACTATCGCTACGACAACGCGCGCCTGTTGCTCAGCGAGATCGAAAATGAACGTGGCGAGCACTATCACCTCGATTACTACCCGAACGGCCTGATCCAGCAGGAAACCGGCTTCGACGGTCGCCGCACTGCCTACGAGTACGATCTCAATGGGCAACTGCTGAAGAAAACCGAATTCGGTGACGACGGTAGCGAGTTGGTGACCGAGTACCAACGTGATGCGGCTGGCCGGCTGCTGGTGAAAACCCTGGCTGATGGCGAAGAAATTCACTACAGCTACGACGCCCTCGGCCGTCTCGTAAACGTCGACGACGGTCATTGGTCGCTCGCCTACGAATACGACCGGCAAGACCGCCTGATCACCGAACACCAGGGCTGGGGCACCACGCGCTACGAGTACGACAACCTCGGCCAACTCAGCCACTGCCGCCTGCCAGACGGCAGCAAGCTCGACTACCGCCACCAATCCGGCGGCCGCCTGAGCAGCATCGACCTCAACGGCTCGCGCCTGACCACGCACCAGTTCAGTGCCGGCCGCGAACAGCAGCGCCAACAAGGCCTGCTGCTCAGTCAATACCAGTACGACGAACAAGGCCGACTGCACGCCCACACCGTCAGCCAGCAGGAGCGCAATCTGTTCCGTCGTCGCTACGCCTACGATGCCAACGGCAACCTTGCCGGTATCGACGACAGCCGCAAAGGCAACCGCAGCTATCATTATGATCCGCTCGACCGCCTGATCAACGTCCGTGGCACTACCCCGGAAAGCTTCGCCCACGACCCGGCGGGCAACCTCCTCGGCCAAGGCGACCAGCCGACCGCGAACCTGGCCAACGTCAAAGGCAACCGCCTGCTGATGCAGGGCGACCGCCACTATGACTACGACGCCCACGGCAACCTGATCCGCGAACGTCGCGGCACCGGGCAGAAACTCGTCACCGAGTACCGCTACGACTGCCAGCATCGCCTGATCGGCGTGAGCCTGCCCGGTGGCAGCATCGCGAGCTACCAGTACGACGCCTTCGGCCGACGCATCGCCAAAACCGTCGATGGCCACACCACTGAATTCCTCTGGCAAGGCGAACGCCTCATCGCCGAGAGCGCCGACAACCGCTATCGCAGCTACATCTACGAACCCGGCAGCTTCCGCCCGTTGGCCATGCTCGACGGCGAAGGCCCGCTGAAGGCCGCGCCGTTCTACTACCAACTCGACCACCTCGGCACCCCGCAGGAACTCACCGACTACAGCGGCGAGATCATGTGGTCGGCGAAATACCGCGCCTACGGCAACCTCGCCACCCTCGATGTTGCCGAAATCGACAACCCGTTGCGCTTCCAGGGCCAGTATTTCGATGCGGAAACGGGCTTACATTACAACCGGCATCGCTACTACAATCCGGGCACTGGACGGTATTTGACGCCGGATCCGATCAAGCTGGCGGGTGGGTTGAACAACTACCAGTACGTGCCTAACCCTACGGGGTGGGTGGATCCGTTGGGGTTGAATACTTGCCCCAGCCCCAACTGTTCCCCGACGGATTCAACACCCGTTGTACTAGATGAAGGCATTACTCCGCCTGCAGTAACAGAATCGAGACCAGACTTTTATGTAGGACCTTCTGGGCCGGACTCCACATTGCCGGGTACTGGCTATCGATATGTAAGGTTTCAAAATGATGACGGAACGCTTAATGATTACGGACAAGACACAATTCGCATGAAGGAAGCGCCTGTCACATATGCTGGTTTTGAAAAGCACGAGACTGGTAAAAGCGCTAGAGATGCCTATCAAGTCAAGGGACCGGAGGTCGGCCCCGACGCAAATGGCCCAGGATCTTGGAGTGACTCACGAATAAGAGCAGAATTCGATACGTTACAGTTGTATGTCGACGGCAAACCACAAGCCAGAGTTCCTTTTTGGAAAGGTGATAGTGACAAAACCAGACTGGAGCCTACGACCGAAGCCTACGAAGAGTACGGTGAAGGCGGAGCTCAGCAAGTACACCTCGATAGACGAACAGTAAAATTCGATAAAGTCGATATTCTCCCGGAGGAGTAATGAAAGATTTTTATGTCATTGGAAAAAAAGATGTCGAGCCTGAGATCCCAAACAGCCCAGACTGGCCAAAGATCATCGGTTATTGCTACGAAAATAATTCATTTATTTTCATTGAAGGCAACGGCCATGGCTTCAATGGCATTGTTTTGCCCGAACTTATCGCAAGAGAACCTCGATGGGATAGATTATTTAAAATACTAGACGCCGACTGGTTCCTGAATCTCATTGACAGCACGCCAAACCTAGACAAAACATCTGTTGAGAATCATATAAAATCAAAAACCAATACCATTGAAATTATAAAATCATAGAGCGCGAACTCACCTTTAACCCTGAGCAAAAACAAGCATCGCCTCAGCTATTTCCACAAGCGACCTTGGGATTGCAAAATTTCTGCGTAGACGCCTTAACATGTAGATCGTCGGTTTTCAACAAAAACTTGCTGTAGGTGGCATAGGCTTTTTTTGCATGTAATCTTTACGGAAATGATCACGTTCAGCATGAAAAAGATATGCTAGATTCATCTCAAGAGCTTTACGAACAAGAGGATATAAAGCCTCTTCTACAGGCTGGGCCTATTGCCTTATCTCGATCTTCAAAACGCTGTTCAGCGTGCCGGATTCACCATCGTCGAGTTCTCAGATCAACAAGCATACTTCGGCTGTTGGTCGCTGACCGTCGAAGGTCATGGACATACCTACCGAATAGTCAATGAAGGACGAGTAGGTTGGTTAATGTTTTATCGCGTGGGCACCGCAGGGACACTTACTGAGCTGGACAAGAAAGTATCGACTTGGATGGACGACGCCGATAAAGCAACTCAATGCCTGATCTGGCTTTCTGGCTGCTGTCCTCCTCTACAGCCCCGCAAAGTCCGAAATTATTATGTGATTGCCGAAAAAGGATCTTGTACCGGAGCAACCCCACAGCTCTGACTGGCCAAAATTAATCGGCTACTGCTACGACGATGACTACTTTTTGTTTTTTGAGGGCAAGGGTCATGGGCTGGGTGGGACCGCAGCGAAGGCAAAAAAGCTGAGTGGCTAACGATATTTAGGGCACTGGACGTCGAGTAGTGGACTTGCCCCTACCAAACCGGACACCAACTCCCCGTTAAATTGATGCTGCCGCCAAGCGCCTGAACTCCCTCGGTGAACGATATTTCAAGGCGCTGTGCGGATGCTGCTCGTTGTAATGCTCGAAGGCAATGGCCAGGTTACGCAACGCCGTTTCTCGATCCGGCTTGGGCATGTGTGCCACGTAGTCACGCTTGATTGTCTTCACGAAGCTCTCGGCCATGCCGTTGCTCTGTGGGCTGCGTACTGGGGTGGTCACTGGTTGCAAACCGATCTGTCGAGCAAACAGGCGTGTCTGTTCGGCCGTGTACGCCGAGCCGTTGTCGCTGAGCCATTGAACTGGCGTGGTCGGTAGTTGATCACCAAAACGCTTCTCCACGCTTTCCAGCATCAAGTCGCGGATATCATCGCCGCTGTACCCGGTCGGGCTCGCGACCCAACCGATGGCTTCGCGATCACAGCAATCCAGGGCGAAGGTCACGCTCA